>JBKEBR010000178.1:0-18435 GCA_047973285.1 Oscillospiraceae bacterium
GCCGCTTGCCTGCGGCTGTGCCAGCGCCTTTTTTGCCTGAATTACGGGGATGGGGCAGGGATGGCCAAGCATGTTGATGTGTTCCATAAAAAAACCTTGTTTCCTGTTTTTCGCTCCGGCATGGGGCCGGTACCATAATTGGTTTATTGTGGGGGCGGAATGGGAAAAAGGCGGCCTGCGGCGCGGCAATATGCCCGCCGCTAGCGGTAAAAGGCCGCATATACGGCCCGGGCCAAGGCTGTTTGCGGGTGTCAAACAGCCTGCTTTCGTCCGTTAAAACGGCTGTGTTACACCTTGCTGCAAAACCGGGCTAAGGATAAAACCGGGCACGGTATAAGGCAGGGTATAGTATAAGGCCCGGCCCTGCACCTCCTGCGCCAAATAACAAAAAAACCTTCGCTTAGGCAAAAACAACCGGGTATTGGCCGGGGGCGGTAACCGTGCCAATTATGGCGGCATCCGGGTCATCGGCCTGTATGGCGGCAAGCAGCGCCGCGGCTGTCTCGGCGGTGGTGCATATCAGCAGCCCGCCGCTGGTTTGCGGGTCGAAAACCAGCTCCTGTGTGGCAAAGGGCAAAGCGGCAACCTCGCACTTGCCCTGCATAAAATTGCGGTTGCGCTGCCCTGCCGCCGTAAGCAGATATTCGTTGGCATAGGCCGCCGCCTCGGGAATGAGCGGCAGCGCCTCCGGGTAAAGCTGCAGGGTGGCGGTGCTGCCCGCCATTTCAGCGGCGTGCGCCAGCAAGCCAAAGCCGGTAACGTCGGTACAGGCGCTTACCGGGAAATGCTGCATTTGCCCGGCGGCGTACTTGTTCAGCCGCTGCATACAGTACAGGGCTTTTTCCACCGCTTCGGGGTCGGCGGCCTCCCCCCGGGCTGCCGCCATTATAATACCCACCCCAAGGGGCTTTGTAAGAATAAGCTTGTCGCCAATGCGTGGGGTGTTATTGCGAATAAAGCGGCCTGTCTCCACAACGCCGGTTACCGCAAGGCCGTATTTGGGCTCTTTGTCGTAAATGGAATGCCCGCCGCCAACAACGGCCCCGGCCTCCAAAATTTTTTCGGCCCCTCCGGCCAGCATTTCCCCCAAAATGGCGGTATCCATTTTTTCGGGAAAGCAAACAAGGTTCAAGGCCAACAGGGGCTTGCCGCCCATGGCCCACACGTCGCTCAGCGCATTGGCGGCGGCAATGCGGCCAAAGGTTCTGGCATCCTCCACCATGGGGCTGAAAAAATCCACTGTGGAAATCAGCGAGGTGCCGTCGTCCAGCCGGTACACCGCCGCGTCATCGGCAGAGTTATAGCCCACCAGCAGGTTGCTGTTTTCCATTGCGGGCAGCCTGCTTAAAATAGACGAAAGCTCGCCGGGGCCTATTTTGGCGCCGCAGCCACCGCTGGTGCAGTTGGCAAGAATAGAGTTGTTCATGGGTTTTCCTCCCTGTAGGGAATGTAGGTGCTGTTGCCCTTTTCGCCCAGTATACGCACATACAGGGCGCAAGCGGAAAGCCGCTGCCCAAGCAGCAGGGCCTGTGCCTGCCGCACCTGGGCTTTGGGAACCCGCAGGCAAATGCCGCAGCCCGCCTGTATGGCCGAAGGCAGCGACATTACCCGTATGGCAAGCCCCGCTGCAAGCAGGGTTTGTTCGGCGGCAATGGCTTCGCCGGTGCGGTCGAAAACAAATAAAATTTCATCCATTGTATATTCTCCGCGGCAAAGTGCTAGTGCCCGGCGGCTATGGCAAAGCGCTAGTGCCCGGCCGCTATGTGGCAAAGGGCGTCTGCCGCGGTGTCCACCTCGGCAAAGGTGTTGAAATACCCAAACGAAAACCGAACCATGCCGCTTTTTTCCGTGCCAAAACGGGTGTGAAGCAGGGGGGCGCAGTGGCTGCCGGGGCGGGTGGCAATTTGCCGGCCCTCCCAAAGGCGCAGGGCGGTTTCCTCGGAATTCTGCCCGCCAACGGTTACGGCAACCACCCCAAGGCGGCCTTCGGGGGGCGGGCCGTACAGCTTTATGCCGGCTGTGCCCTGCAGCCGGTTCCAAAAGCAGCGGGCAAGTGCCTGTTCTTTTTGCTCTATTGCCGGCACACCGATGGCGCTTACAAAGGCCGCACCCTTTTGCAGCCCAAACAGGCCGTGGGCATTGGCCGTACCGGCTTCAAACACCTCCGGCATGGCCGTGCCCTGGTTTTTGGCAAAGCTGTTGTAGCCCGCGCCGCCGGTTTTGGTAACGGTAAACTTTAGACCTTGCCGTGCGGCAATGCCGCCGGTGCCCTGCGGGCCCATTAGGCCCTTGTGCCCGGTAAAGCAAAAAACATCGGCCCTGTCCGCCGTTACGGCGGTGTGCCCCAGCGTTTGCGAAATATCCAGCACAAGGGTAAGGCCGTGTGCCCGGCAAAGGGCGGCAAGCTGCCGGGCGTTTGTAAGCGTGCCCAGCACGTTGCTGCCGTGGGTGGCAAACACATATTTGGTGCTTGGCTGTACAAGGGAGGCTAGGCTTTCCAGCAGCAAATTGCCCTCATCATCGCAGTTTAAAAAAGAAAGCCGGCAGCCGCTGCCGTACAGGGGGCGCAGCACTGAATTGTGCTCTAAAACCGTGGTAATTACGTGGTCCTCGGGGCGCACAAGTGCCTGTACCACAAGGTTCAGGCTTTCGGTTGCCGAAGAGGTAAAGGCAACCTGCAAGGGGCTTGCAAGGCCAACAAGCCCGGCCACCTGCCGGCGGACGGCAAATATTTCGCGGCTGGCCTGCATAGCGGCGCCGTAAAAAGAGCGCCCCGCGTTGCCAAGGTGGCCAATGGCCCAGGCGGTGGCCTCGGCCACTTCAGGAGGCTTCTCCAGTGAGGTGGCGCTGCAGTCAAAATAAATCATGGCGGCCTCCTTACAAACCGGGCAAATAGTGGCGTTGTAAACCTGCCTAAACGGAATATCAACATTATATAGCAAGCGGCGGGCCCCCGCAATACCCGCTCTGCGCCGCAAAACACCACGCCGCGAAAATAGGCGCAAAAAGGGCCCCCGCCAAAAATGGCGAAGGCCCCTGAGCCAAATGGCATTGTGCCATCGGCATTGTTGTATAAAACAGCCCGGGAAGTATGGTTACAGGTTACCCAGTACCAGTACCCAGAACAAAATCATAAAAAGGCTTACAGAGAGCGAGAGAACAAAGGGCGCGTCGGAATTCAAGAATTTATTCAGCATATATTTCATCTACCTTTCTGCTTTCATTATAAATAGCGGGCGTGGCGCAAACCAGCAAAAACGGGTGAAAAGCATGTAAAATATATGCAAAACAAGCGGTGGCAGGTACACCGGATGCATTGACAACACGCTATATCAGTATTAGAATACTGATATATACAAAATTATATTGTTAAAGAAGGGAACGCGTTGGCAAAACGGGAAACGGTGGTTATTTCGCGCCTGGCGCTGGCAAGGCTGCCGTATTATCTGCAATATTTAAAACAACTGGCCGCCCGGGGCATACGCCTTGTTTCGGCGCCTGCCATTGCGGAATACTTCCAGTACAACGAGGTGCAGGTGCGCAAAGATTTGGCGGCGGTTAGCACCACCCGGGGGCGGCCCAAAACCGGCTTTGAAGTGCGGGCGCTTATTCGGGACATGGAGGATTTTTTGGGGTATAACAATGCAGACGACGCCGTGCTGGTGGGGGTGGGCGCTTTGGGCCGGGCGCTGCTTTCGTATAAAGGGTTTGAAGAATATGGCCTTACGGTTGTAGCGGCGTTTGAAACCGACCCCGCCAAAATTGGGCAAGAGCTGGAAAGCGTTAAAATATTGCCCTTTTCCTCGCTGGCAGGCCTTTGCAGGCGGCTGAAGGTGCCAATAGGCATTGTGGCCGTGCCCGCCGGCCAGGCGCAGCCTGTGTGCGACGCGCTGGTGGAGGGCGGCGTGCGGGCAATATGGAATTTTGCCCCCGTACACCTCACCGCGCCCCCAGCCGTTTTGGTGCAGAACGAAAATATGGCGGCCTCCCTTGCAATGCTGTGCAAGCACCTGCAGGCGGGCGCAAAACAAAACCAATAAGGAAGGAGTATTGTATGAACACACTGCATTTCAGGTATGCCGTAGAGGTGGAGCGAACCCGCTCCATAACCCAGGCGGCCGAGCACCTTTTTATGGCCCAGCCCAATTTGAGCAAGGCCATTAAAGAGCTGGAGGACACCCTTAAAATTACCATTTTCGAGCGCACCTCCAAAGGGGTGGTGCCCACCCCGAAGGGTGTGGAGTTTTTAACCTATGCCAAGAATATTCTGGCCCAGCTGGACAAAATGGAGTCGCTGTATGTGCCGGAAAACTCCAAAAAGCAGTACTTCAACATCTCCATTCCGCGGGGCAGCTATATCACAACCGCTTTTGCGCGATTTGTGGCAGACCTGGATGAAAGGGAAGAAATTGATGTGAACGTGCAGGAGACAAACTCCATGCAAATTATCAACAACATCGATTCCGGCGCGTCCAGCCTTGGCATCATTCGCTACCAAAAGGTGTACGAAAATTATTTTATGGATTATCTCAGTGAAAAGGGCCTGTGCTACGACCCCATTTGGGAATTTGAATATGTTGCCCTTATGTCTAAAAACCACCCCTATGCCGAGGTAGAAAAAATAAAACACACCGATTTGAAAAAATTTACTGAAATTATTCATGGAGACAACACCATTCCGTATTTGCTTACGCAAAAAAACAAAAAGGCGAAGGAAACCTCTAAGGTAAAGAAAATTTATATCTACGAGCGCTGCAGCCAGTTTGAGCTGCTTACCACCGTGCCCTCCACCTATATGTGGGTGTCGCCCATTCCTGAAGATTTGATGAACCGGTACGAGTTGGTGCAGCGCAAATGCGATTTGCCCAACAGCCAGTGTAAAGATTTGCTGGTGTACCCCAAAGGGTACAAATTTACAAAGCTGGACAAGCGCTTTATAGACAAGCTGTATACGGCCAAAAATGAAGTGGCGCTGAAGGAATACCATTAAAGCGGGCTTGTGCAAGGCGGCCCCAAAAATACCACGGTGCCAAAAGGCGTAAAAGAAAGCTATGGAGGCTGCCCGGCGGCAATGCGGTAAGAAATGCGGCGAAAATGAATGCGGTGTTTGGGTATAGTTTGCATTCTTTTAGAAATAGGCCTTTCCTTTTTTTGCAGTGTAACCAAGGCAGCCCACGCGCCGGGCAACGCGGCCGAATAAACAGTGCCCAAAGAATTTGAGGAATGGCCAAAACCCGCCTGGCCGCTGCCGCGGCGCGCCGGCTTTCTGCCGTGCGCAATGCCGAACAATGCCAAAGCAGTTTGAACTCGCCTGCCGTTTCGGCGGTTGCAAAAGAAATAGAGCAGGAAGGCCCCAAAACACGGCAGAATTGCCATGTTTTGGGGCCTTCCTGCTTTGCATACACCGCGGTGCGGCAGCCGAACTTAATCGAGCAGCTCCAGCGGCAGCCCGCCGGGGTCGAAAAAGAAGGTCATTCTCTCGCCGGTTATGTCGTCTGTGCGCACCGGCTCTACCGTTACGCCCTGCCGCTGCAGCCAGGCGGCGGTTTCGTCGGCGCTTTGCACCCGAAACGCAAGGTGCCGCAGCCCGTATGCCTCGGGAAAGCTGGGGCGCTTTGGGGCACCGGCCTTAATAAAAAGCTCAAGTTCTGTGTGGCTGTCCATCAGCAGGTCAATTTTTCGGTCATTTTTCTCTGGCCTTTCAGTGTCTTTTAAGACTTTGAACCCCAAAATGTCCCGGTAAAAGTGAATGGCCTGCGAATAATCGGAACAAATAACAGCAATGTGGTGCAGTGAAGTAAAGTTCATTTTCCTCTCCAGTCTTTATAAAAAATAGAAAACACATGTAAAAAAATACATTTTTTTGTGTGGAAAGCCTTCGGCCGGCAGTGCCAAAGCCGCCTGCGGAAAAAGCGAAAAGCATTCTTCCACCAAGATATTTTAAAACCCCCGGGTTTGCAAAAAGGCGTTTGGAATGTATGCGGGCCGGTGTGCCGGGGAATGGCACCCCAGGCCATGCGTAAATAGTATACCGTATTTTGCCCCACGGGAAAAGCGGTTTTAAAAGGCGAAAAAACCAAGCGCCGGCCAAGAATTTAGTTGGGCAAAGTGTTGTTTTCTACCGCCAAAACTCTTATAATTATGGGGAAAGTTTATACACTTTTGCTGCCAAAATTTTGTGATGTTTTTTAGTGGTTTTGCGGTATTTCGAAAACGAATGGATGGCAATTTTCAGCTGTGGCGTAAATGTGTAAAAATGCGAAAATCTTATATTTTATTGTACTGCAACGTTGTATGGCCGGTTTTGCCCAATATGGTTGCTTTTGTTTTTGTACCATTTTCAGGGGTGCAGTTTCAAACCGGCAAAGCCGGGGGTGGCTTGTTTTTAAAGCGTAAATCGCTTATTAGAGTTGTTTTTTGGCCGGGTGGCTCGCGGTGTAAACCGCACAAAATTGTCGCTTTGCCGCGGGCGTGTGCCCGCAGGGCCGAGGCTCCTGTTCCCGGCCTGTTTTTTTGTTGGCGGGCAGGTGAAAGTCAGGTACAGATGCATTATTCGAATACATCAGTTTTATTGCGGAGGAAAATGTATGGACGCGCAGTTTTATTCTCTGTCTCAGCCACAGCTTTCTATTTGGTTTTTGGAAAAAAAGTACCCGGGAACCAGCATGAACAACATTGCGGGTACCCTCCGCGTAAAAGGCAAGGTAGATTACGTTCTGCTTGAAAAGGCCATCAACCTGTGCATTCAAAAAAATGAGGGCCTGCGGCTGCGCTTTACCGAGCAGCAGGGCGAGGCAAAGCAGTATGTTTCCCCCTACAAATGGGTGCCCGTTCATTTTTTTGATTTCAGCCGCGGGGCCGGCAAAGACGATTTGTACGAGTGGGATGCAAAGCAAACCCAAACCCCGTTTTCCATTCTGGACGAAGACCTTTTTTATGTGGCCCTTATCAAGGTGGGCGAGCAGGACGGCGGCATGTATGTGAAGCTCCATCACCTTATTTCCGACGCATGGACCATAAGCCTTTTCGGAAACATGACCATGGAGTATTACTGGAAACTTAAAAAAGGGGAGGTGGTGGATACCGCCCTGAACCCTTCGTTTGTAGAACACCTGAAAGAGAATGAAAGGTACGAGGTTTCCCCCCGGTTTGAGGGCGACAGGGAGTATTGGGAAAAGAAATTTGAAGATTTCCCCGACCCGACGGTTTTAAAGGCCCACGCCCCCGGCGAAGGGGCGGAGGAAGGGATTGAAGCGGCGCGGAAAGCCTTTGTAACGCCGCAAAAGCTTTCCGATAAAATTCGGGCCTACTGCACCGAAAACAGCGTTTCGCCCTTTATGCTATTCCTTTCAGCCCTTTCCATTTATATACACCGCGCCACCGCCGGGCGGGATATTACCGTGGGCACCACCGTTTTAAACCGCACCAACGTGCGGGAAAAAGGCACCCTTGGCATGTTTGTAAGCGTGGCGGCCCCGGTGCGCATTGCCATTGAGGAAGAGGTGGATTTCGGCGCCTTTGTCAAAAAAATGCGCACCGAAAGCATGTCTGTTCTGCGCCACCAGAAATACCCCTACAACTACCTGCTGAAGGGGCTTAAAAAGAAAAACCCGCAGGTGGGGCGGCTGTACGATGTGGTGCTTAGCTACCAAAACTCCAAGTTTATGAAGCAAGCGGCAGAGGAGGAGTATTTCACCCGCTGGCATTTTACCAACCAGCAGGTAGAATCGCTTATTATCCACATCAACGACCGCGAGGGCGAGGGCAATTTCATTCTGGACTACGACTACCTCACCGATGTGTTTAACGTAAAAGAAATAGAATTTATCCACCAGCACATCATCAGCCTGCTGTGGCACGGGCTGGACAACCCCGGCCGCAAGGTAACCCGGCTGGAAATGCTGTCAGAATCGGAAAAACGCACCATTCTTTGCAATTTCAACAACACTGCCGGCCCTTTTCCCCACAGCCAAACCCTGCACGGCATTCTGGAAGAGCAGGCGGAAAAAACGCCCGGCAGCACTGCGGTACTAGAAGGTGAAAAAAGCCTTACCTACAGCGAGCTTAACCGCCGCGCCAACCGCTTGGCCGCCACCCTGCGCGCGCTTGGCGTAGGGCCCGACACGGTGGTGGGCATTGCCGTATACCGCTCACTGGAAATGATTGTGGGCCTGTTTGGCATTTTAAAGGCGGGCGGCGCCTACCTGCCCATCTCGCCAGACTACCCGGAGGACAGGGTAGACTACATGCTGCAAAACAGCAATGCAACCGTGCTGCTTACCCAGCAGGGCCTTATGGGGGCATTCGGCGGCAGGGTAACGCTTATCAACCTCAATAGCCAGCAGGCTTACACCGGCGCGGGCGAAAACCCGCCCCCCGTTTCAGAGCCGCAAAACCTGGCCTATGTCATTTACACCTCCGGCTCTACCGGCAAGCCCAAGGGGGTTATGGTAGAGCACAGCAGTGTAATAAACCGCCTTTACTGGGCCTGCGGCAAGTACCCGCTGCCGCCGGACTATGTCATTCTGCAAAAAACACCCTTTACCTTCGACGTTTCGGTGTGGGAGCTTTTCTGGTGGGCCTTTACCGGGGCAAGTGTATGCATGCTGCAGCCCGGAGGCGAAAAAGACCCTGCCGCCATTATAGCCGCCGTTGAAAAATATGGCATCACCACCATCCACTTTGTGCCCTCTATGCTGGCGGCCTTTTTAAACTACCTTGAACAGAGGGGCGGGGCGGAACGCCTTGCCACCCTGCGCCAGTCTTTTTCCAGCGGCGAGGCCCTTACCCTTGCCCAGGCAGACAAGTTCAATAGCCTGCTGAACAAAGAAAACGGCACCGAGCTGTACAATATGTACGGCCCCACCGAGGCAACGGTGGAGGTTTCCTACTTCGATTGCTCCCCCTATGTGGGGCTGAAATCGGTGCCCATTGGCAGGCCCATTGGCAACCTGCGCCTGTACGTGCTGGACCAAAACCGCAACCTGCTGCCGGTGGGCATTCCGGGCGAGCTGTACATTGGCGGCGTGGGGGTGGCGCGGGGGTACATCAACAACCCTGCTCTTACGGCGCAAAGCTTTGTGGAAGACCCCTTTTACCCGGGCCAAAAAATGTACAAAACGGGCGACAGGGTGCGCTGGTACCCCCGTGGAGACATTGAATACCTTGGCCGTATCGATTTTCAGGTGAAAATACGCGGCTTCCGCATTGAGCTGGGCGAAATAGAAAATAAAATTCTCTCCTTCCCGCACACCAAGCAGGCCGTTGTTGTGGGCCGCGAGCTTGGCGGCGGAACGGCGCTGTGCGCCTATGTTGTTTCGGGGGAAAAGCTGGACGTTGAGGCCCTGCGCGGGCACCTGGAAAAGGCCCTGCCGGACTATATGGTGCCCTCCTTTTTTGTGGAAATGCAGGCCCTGCCGTTGTCGGCCAACGGCAAGGTAGACCGCAAAGCGCTGCCCCAGCCCCGCATTTCCCCCGCCGCCCAAAAGCAGGAGCCGCCCGCCGATGAAACCGAGCAGGCGTTGTTTGCCATTTGGCAGCAGCTGCTGGAAACGGCAGAGTTTGGCGTGCTGGACAATTTCTTTGAAATAGGCGGCGATTCGCTGGCGGCCATTGCGCTTACGGGCGAAGTTTACAAACAGCTTCACGCCGATTTGCCCATAGCGGAAATTTTTCGCCTGCAAAACATCCGGCAAATGGCGGCCTACATCCGCAAGGCCGGGGTAGAGGTGTACGAGGCCATTGCAAAGGTGCCGCAGGCGGCCAGTTATCCCATGGCGCCCGCCCAAAAAAGGCTGTTTATTTTAGACAGCCTGGAGGAAGAAAAAACACACTACAACCTGCCGGCCGTGTTCGAGGTTTCGGGCGAAATGAACAAGCAGCGGCTGCAACAGGTTTGGCAGCAGCTTATCCGGAGGCACGAGGCCCTGCGCACCACCTTCGCCCTCGAAAACGGCGAGCCGGTACAGCGCATTGGCGAAGAAGCCCCTTTTGCCGTAAAAGAACAGCAGGTGGGCACCCGCGCACAGGCGCAGCAGGCCGTGGCCGCCTTTGTGCAGCCCTTTCAGCTGGGGCAGGCCCCGCTTTTGCGGGTGTGCCTGCTGCACATTGCCGAAACACGGCAAACCCTGCTGCTGTTTGATATGCACCACATTATTTCCGATGGCCGCTCGGTCAATATTCTGGCCGCGGAATTCGCCGCCCTGTACGCGGGCGGGCAGCTGCCCGAAATACCGGTGCGCTACCGGGACTATTCCCATTGGTACAACAGCGCGCTGGCCCGCGGCGGGCTGCAACAGCAGGAAAACTACTGGCTGGGCATGTTCTCCGGCGAAATACCGGTGCTCAACCTGCCGGCCGATTATGCCCGCCCCGCCCGCAAAAGCTTTGCGGGCCGCCGGGTTTCGGTTGCGCTGGGCGGCGAAACCAGCCGCCTGTTAAAGCAGCTGGCCCTGCAAAGCAACGCCACCCTGTTTATGGTGCTGTTTGCGGCCTACAATGTTTTGCTTGCCCGCTACGGCGGCCAGCCCGACGTTGTGGTGGGCACCCCCGCCGAGGGCCGCCTGCACGCCGATTTGCGCAATGTGGTGGGCATGTTTGTCAACACCCTTGCCATACGCAGCCGCCCCGAGGGCGAAAAGCTGTTTTCCACCTTTTTGCAGGAGGTAAAAGAGAATTTGCTGCTGGCCTATAAAAACCAGGAGTACCCCTTTGAACTGCTGGTGGAAAAAATAGGCCTCCCGCGCGACCTTGGCCGAACCCCGTTGTTCGACACCATGTTTGTGCTGCAAAATATGGATGTGCCGCGCATTGAGGCGGGCGGCCTTGTGCTTGTGCCGGGTGCCGAATACAAAGCGCAAACGGCAAAGTTCGACATTACCCTGGAAGCCTTCGACAAAGGGGAAGAAATTTTGCTGGAGGCCGAATATTCCACCGCCCTTTTCAGCGAAGAAACCATTCGGCGTATGCTGGGGCATTATGTGAATATAATAGAGGCGGTTGCCCACCGGCCACAGCAGCCAATTGCCTCCATTTCATTGCTAAGCGAAGCAGAGCGGCAGCTTTTGCTGCACAGCTACAACGGCGAAGAAGCGGATTACCCCACACAAAAAAGCATTCACGGCATTTTTGAGGAGTGTGTGCAAAGGGCGCCGGGCAGCACCGCCGTGGTCTTTGAGGGGCAGGCCTTCAGCTACGACGAGGTCAACAAAAGGGCGAACCAGGTTGCGCGCGCGCTGCAAAAAAAGGGCGTGGTGCAAGAGGATATTGTGGCCATTGCCATGGCCCGCGGCGCTGAAATTGTTTGGGGCATTCTTGGTATATTAAAGGCGGGGGCCGCCTACCTGCCCATAGACCCCGCCTACCCCGAAGACCGCATTCGCTACATGCTGCAAGACAGTGGCGCAAAGCTGCTGCTTACCCAGGCGGAACTGGCGCCGGGCCTTGCCTTTGGCGCCCCGCTGCTGTGTGTGGAGAGCGAAGAGGTAGAGGCCGAAAGTGCCGAAAACACCGGGGTGCAAACCGGCTTCCACAGCCTTGCCTACATTATTTATACCTCCGGCTCTACCGGCCGCCCCAAGGGGGTAATGGTAGAGCACGGCAACGTGGTGCGCCTGCTGTTTAACAGCAAATTCCAGTTCAATTTTTCGAAAAAGGACGTCTGGACGGTGTTCCATTCCTTCTGCTTCGATTTTTCTGTTTGGGAAATGTACGGCGCCCTGTTGTACGGCGGCAGGCTTGTTGTGGTTGGCCGGCAAGACGCCGTTAACCCGGCGGCGTTTTTGCAGCTGCTGCAAAAGCAGGGGGTAACCGTGCTCAACCAAACCCCCGCCGCGTTTTACAACCTTATTCGGGAGGAGCAGCAGGCCCCCGCCGCGGCGCTCGGCCTTCGGTACGTTATTTTTGGCGGCGAAGCGCTGAACCCCGCCATGCTGGCGCCCTTTGCCCGGCGCTACCCCCAAACAAAGCTCATCAACATGTACGGCATCACCGAAACAACGGTGCACGTTACCTTCCGGCAGCTGGCCCCCGAAGACCTTGAAAAAAATGTCAGCAACATTGGCAGGGCCATTCCCACCTTAAAAACCTATATTGTAGACGCAAACCTCAGCCTGCAGCCGGTGGGCGTGCCCGGAGAGCTGTGCGTTAGCGGCCCCGGCCTTGCAAGGGGCTATTTGAACAACCCCGAAACCACCGCCCAAAAATTTGTGCCAAGCCCCTTTGCCCCCGGGGAAAGGCTGTACCGCTCGGGAGATTTGGCCCGCGTGCTGCCCGGCGGCGATATGGAGTATATGGGCCGCATAGACCAGCAGGTGAAAATTCGGGGCTACCGCATAGAGCTGGGTGAAATTGAAACAGCCATGCTGGGGCATGCCTCCGTGGAAAAAGCCTTTGTAATGGCCCGGGAGGATGCCGCCGGCGAAAAAAAGCTGTACGCCTATTTTGTGGCCGGTGAGCCGTTTGTTCTGGAGGAACTGAAGTCCGCCATGCAGCAAATGCTGCCCGGCTATATGATGCCCGCCTATTTTATTCGCCTGCCGGAAATGCCCCTCAATAGAAACGGGAAGATAGACCGCGCGGCCCTGCCGGGGGCGGACCAGGCGCTACATGCCGGGCAAGGCTACGAAGCCCCCAAAACCCCTGTGGAAACAGAGCTTGCCGTAGCCTGGCAGCAGGTGCTGGGGCTGGAAAAGGTGGGCGTGCTGGACAACTTTTTTGAAATTGGCGGCGATTCGCTGAACGCGGTGCGGGTATTGGCGGCGCCGGCCATTCGCAAATACAACATCACTTTGGTAGATTTGTATACAAGCCCCACCATTCGCGCGCTGGCCGCCGGGGCCGCCCACACACAGGGCGGGCAGGAGCGGGCCGCCGCCATGCTGGTGCCGCTTACGCCGGGGGCCCTTTCGGCCGCCACCCAAATTATTTGCTTTCCCTATGGCGGCGGCAACGCCATTACCTACCGCAGCCTTGCCGATGAATTTTTTGAAAACCCTGCCCGTGTTGGGGTGCTGGCGGTAAACCTGCCGGGGCACGACCTTGGCGCAAGCGGCGAGGTTTTGCCGGTGGAGGAGGGCGCCGCCCTGCTTGCCAAAGAAATTCTGGAAAACGCAAACGGGGAAATTGTTTTGTACGGCCACTGTGTGGGCACCGCCATGCTGCTGCAAACCGCCCGTTTGCTGGAAAAGGCGCAAAGGCCGCTGAAAGGAGTATTTGTGGGGGCCATTTTCCCGCCCCGGTTTGTAAAGCTGTACGGGGGCTACTACAACCCCTGGAGCAGCTATTCCAACAAGCGCATTGTTGCCTATCTCAGCCGCATGGGCCTGCCTAAAGATGCCCTGAACAACGATTATGCCGGCTATGTAATCAAGTCTTACCGGTTAGACGCCAAATATTTTTACCGCTATTTTTATAAGCAAAGCGGCGCCAGGCTGGCGGCGCCCCTGCATTTTGTGGCGGGCACGCAAGACCCCATTACCAAAGGCTATGCAAAGCGGTACAAAGAATGGAATTCCTTTGGCGGGCCGGTAGGGCTGCATACCATACCCGGTGCGGGGCACTACTTTTTGGCCACCCACGCCAAAAAACTTGCGGAAATCATTAAATATCACTTATAATAAGGCAACCGTTTTTTCTGTCTTATTCCCTCTGTAAACCGGGGCCATATAAGCCTGGCGGCTCGCAGGGGCCGAAAAAGGAGGCGGACGATGCAACTCACATCTGATGGTGTCATATCCTTTTTGCTGCATTTTTCTATCCTGCTTTTGCTGGTGCTGTTTTTTGTTGTGTTTAAGATGAAAAACAAAAAGGCAGTTCACTATTCCGCAATGGGGCTGTTTGTTTCTGTTTTTGTTTGGGTTTTAAGCCTGGTGCTTCAAAATTATGCCGTAAAGTTTTGGGGCTATACGGGCATGGTGTTTATGAACCTCTGCTTTACGGCGGTGGGCTTTGTTTCGGTTTTCATCTATTTCCTTGGCCGCAATTTCGCGGCCAAATCCGGCCTTCGCAAAAGCAGCCTGCTGCTGTTTCTTTTGCCGGTTGTAAGCATGGTTTTTATTTGGACCAACGACTGGCACCATCTGTTTTTTGTGCGGTTTTCTTCGGTAAGCAGCCAAATTGTGCGGGGGCCCTATGCCCAGGTGCAGGCAATTCTTGCCTATGCCCTTATTTTTATGGGCCTCTTTTTCCTGTTGGTGTTTTCCATAAAAAATTCCGGTTTTTTCTCTCGCCAATCTATCCTTATCTTCATCGGGGCCGCCTTTCCCCTTATCATCGACATCAGCTTTGTGCTCAACCTTTTCCCCGTTTCGCTGGACGTAGAGGCAATCTCCTTTGCATTTTCGGGCCTGCTGTTCATGCTGGCAATTTTTAAGTTCGACTTTCTCAGCATTACCCCCATTGCGCTGCAAACCGTGGTAGACCACATTTCCGACAGCTATATTGTCATCAATGAATATTTTGAGGTAATCGATTTCAACCGGGCCATGGTGGAAAATTTCCAAAGTATTATGGAAATTAAGCGCAAAATGGATGTGAAGGGTTTTTTCGAGCTGCTGGCCGAAGGCATGCAGGAGGATTCTGCGGTTTTGCTGGGCTATGTCGACGAGGCCATTCAAACACAGCAGCCGTTTTCTTTTACCGAAAGCCTGGAGATTGGCGGGGAGGAAAAAACCTTTACGGTAGAAATTTCCCCCATCACCTCAAATGGTGAATACAAGGGCTTTATTTTGATGATGAAGGATATCACCGAGCAAAAGCGCAGCTTTGAAATGATGAGCCAGGCAAAGGAACGGCTTTTGGAATTCGACCATTTGGTTTCTTTGGGGCAGCTTGTGGGCGGCATTTCCCACAACCTGAAAACCCCCATTATGTCTATTGCGGGCGGCCTTGAAGGCCTTACCGATTTAATTACCGAATACGACGAGTCTATTGAAGACCCTTCGGTTACGCCCGAAAACCACCACGAAATTGCGGCGGATATGCGGGAGTGGATTTTGAAAATGCGCACCTACTGCGCCTATATGTCAGACGTTATTTCCACCGTAAAAGGGCAGGCAAGCCAGCTAACGGCAGCCACCGTTGGTAAATTTGTTTTAAGGGACCTGTTGAAGCGCATTGATATTCTGATGAACCACGAGCTGAAAAAGTACGGGTGCAGCTATAAGGTGCAGTGCACGGTAAGCCAAACCACAGAAATTAAAGGCGAAATAAACAGCCTTGTGCAGGTAATGAACAACCTCATTCGCAACAGCATAGACGCCTATGAGGGAAAAAGCGGCGAAATAAAAATGGTGATTACGCAGCAAGAGGACATGATTCGTTTCGAAATCAGAGACGAGGGGTGCGGTATTCCCCAGGCGGTGCAGGAAAAGCTGTTCAAAGAAATGATTACCACCAAGGGAAACCATGGCACAGGGCTTGGGCTGTATATGTCGTATTCCACCATTTGGGGCAAATTTGAGGGGAAAATGTCTTTCACGTCGGAGGAAGGAAAAGGAACCTCGTTTTTTATATCGATTCCCGTTGTTGTTTAACGCGCAGAAGGAGAAACAATGAGAAGAAGAAATAGCAAGGCAGCGCCGCAATATAAAATATTGGTGCTGGATGATGAAGTGGGAATCATCGATTCGCTTTCGGTTGTGCTCAGGCGCAACGGATATGGCTTTGAAGGCGTAACCGAGCCGCTTGAGGCAATTGAAAAGGTGCGCAACAACCATTACGACCTGCTTATTTTGGACTACATGATGTCGCCCATCAACGGCGACGCCGTGGTGGAAAGAATACGGCAGTTCAATACAGAGCTTTACATTTTGCTTTTAACCGGCCATAAAGACATGGCACCGCCGCTGGAAACCATTAAAAAGCTGGAAATACAGGGCTACTGCGAAAAGTCCGACAAGTTCGACCAGCTTATTTTGCTGGTGGAATCGGCCATTAAGTCTATTAAGCAAATGAACACCATTAAAAAATTTAAAGACGGGCTCAACAAAATACTGGATGCCGTGCCAAAAATATACCAGCTGCAACCCATTGGCAGCATTCTGGAGGGCATTCTCATTGAGCTGATGTATTTTGTGAACAGTGAAAACGCTTTTATTCTGGTAGACAATACCGAAGATATCAACAACATGCACAACAGCATATTCCGGGGCATTGGGCGGTACAACACCAGCATTCGGGAGTTTATGGCCATGCTGGACCCGGCGCTCATGGAGCGCATTGGCTATACCCGCACCCAGGGGCAAACCGTGAAAACCGAGGCGGGGGTAATTTTTCCGCTTATCAACGAAATGAGCCAGCCCATTGGCATTATTTACGTGGAAAGCCAAAACCTGGAAGAGGATATTAAACTGCTGGAGCTGTACGCCAAGCAATCGGCCTCGGCCTTGAACAACGCCTTTCTTCACTCGCTGGTAAACACCAAAAACGAAGAGTTGAACCGTACCTACAACCAGCTGAAAAAGAACTACCTCGACACCATTGAAGCCCTTCGCCTTACGGTAGACGCCAAAGATGAGTACACCTGCGGCCATTCCGACAGGGTTTCTTACTTTGCCCGCAAAACAGGCGAGGCAATGGGCCTTTCACAGGAGGATATAGAGCTGCTTGCCACGGCGGGCATTTTCCACGATATAGGCAAAATTGGCACGGCAGACGATATTCTGCGCAAAAACAACAAGCTGGACAAGCAGGAGTACGACATTATCAAGCAGCACCCCCTCAAGGGGGCGCACATTTTGTCGGCCATGTCTATGTTTAAAGACGTGGTTCCCCTGGTTAAGTACCACCACGAATGGTACAACGGCAAGGGCTACTGCGAGGGGCTGAAAGGGGAGGAAATTCCGCTTTTGGCCCGTGTTATCTCGGTGGCCGATGCCTTCGACGCCATGACCACCAACCGCCATTACCGCAGCAAGCTGGACATTACCCATGCCCGCGAGCAGCTTGTAACCGGGGCCGGCACCCAATTTGACCCCGATGTGGTTAAGGTTTTCGTAGAGGCAATTGTAGACAATTTCGAAGCGGTTTCCAAAGAAATTGAACATACCTACCTTGTACAAGATTAGCCTGGTATTTTTGAAAAGAACAGCAATTTTGAAATATATGGCAGGGGGGCGGGCATAGCATGCCCGCCCCCCTAATGCATAGTTTGGCAGGGCAAAGCAAACCGTTGGCACCGGCCCTGCTGAGGGTGAAATTTATTTTAAAAGGGCTTTGTGCATGTAAAAAGCATAAGGCCGCCGCAACCAAAGGGCGGCGGCTGTTCAGGCAGGGCATTGGCCTTGGGTGCCAAAAACAGCGGCTTGCCATACGCACTATAAGAACCTTCGCTTGGCAAGCGCAAAAATGCTTTTTTGCAGCACGGCTTTTTATAAAACTGTTTTGGCGGCAGCATTGAACAAAGCCTTAAAGTGGGGAAGGGCAGGCAGGTATTTAATTAAACAGGCCAGCGCGCCGCTTGAGGCGGCAGGCAGAAGGCTCTAAAGCCCCGGTTGCTCTGTGCGGTGAAGGTATATCGTAAGGTGCCGCTGCATATTGCCCCCGCAAAGGCCTTTCAGCGGGCATGTTTTTTGCTCTTGTGCAAATAGGAATTATAGCGGGCCTGCCGGGTTAATTTTGTGTGTAAAACCCTGCCCGCCAAGCCCTGCGGGCGGCCAAAAACGGCATGGAAAAAATACGGCGGTAAAATGTGCAACAAACATTGACAAAGCTCTTTTAAATCGATATAATATTTCTTGCACTGCGGAATTGTGTAACGGTAGCACGGCAGACTCTGACTCTGTTTGTCTGGGTTCGAATCCTAGTTCCGCAACCAGCAAAATGGCAGTTTTATACTGCCATTTTTTATCGGGGTGTAGCGCAGTTGGTAGCGTGCTGCGTTCGGGACGCAGAGGCCGCGAGTTCGAGTCTCGCCACTCCGACCAAATAAAAAGCCACGGGCAAACGCCGTTAATTGGCGTTTGCCCGTGGCTTTTTATTTGGAGTTTTTGCTGCGTTTTCTAAAGGAATTGTAATGTGGCTGCCCGGGCTATTGTTTGGTATGGCAGAAGCATGTAATTTCTGGCAGCGTGCAATAAACATGAGCAGGCGCTTTTATTGGTGTACTATAAAATCTCAAAAAGCCGCGCCGCCTACAGGGCGGTGCTTTGGCTGCGCTGCATTTTTCTGTACTTGCTGGGCAAAATGCCATAGGCTTTTACAAACGCCTCGGAAAACCGGCTGGCGCTGCGGTAGCCAACCTCGTGGGCTATTTCGTCCAGCAGCAGGTCGCCGGCAAGCAGCTGCAGCGCGCGCTGCATGCGGTAATTTCGCAGGTAATCCATTATGGTTACCCCGGTGTAATAGCGAAACACCGCCTGCATTTTGTTGGGGTTTATTCCGGTTTGCCTTGCAAGCGCGCGCAGGGTGGGCGGCTTTTTTATGGCGTTTTTCAGC
>JBKEBR010000179.1:0-3403 GCA_047973285.1 Oscillospiraceae bacterium
CAATTTGAAGTAAATTTGTTCTTCGTCGGTGCCGGTGGTTGTTTGCACAACCGTTTTTCCAAATCCAAGCGCCTGGGTATACCCCTCAAAAACATCTTCGGCCACACTTTCGACCTGCTCAAAAATTTGGTAATTATCATCACCAAATACCGGCTTGCCGTCTACCAATTTGGGCACGGCCTGCATGGCATGTTCGTTGCGGTTTTTGATGGTTTTTAAGGCTTCCGCATTTGCAAGCAGGTCTTCCAACTCCGAAATTTTCATGGTGTCGCCCGGCAAATGCACCATCATGGTCTGGTCTACATTTTCCATCAGCACAGACAGGCAGGATACTTCCAGCCCATTGGCAAATATCATTTTATTCACGTTGCTTTACCTCCATTTGTTTGCTAAATATGAATATGTGTTTGTCAATTCTGTGTCAGATAAAGACCTTCTGTACACAAGAACTTCGTGAAGCCAACCGTACAACCCCATAGGAAAAAATTTGTGAAGCAAAACATTTGCCGCTGCTGAATGGTTATGCAACCAACCCCCGTAGGAACTCAAATCCCCGCCCAGCCAAAAATCTAAAGTATTCAAACTTCTGCTTCTTATGACATAAACACCTTGCGCCACATAGGGGTTCCCTATATATTGACGCCATGTGTTTTCTGTTTGCACGTCAAATTGGTAACTGACGCTTGGGGGCCGCATTCGCAAAAACCAGCTGTAGCCGGAATTTCCCGTACCTTCCACCATGTGCCAGTTGGCTTCCGTTGGGGTTAAAGTTGTGCACAAAAACATCGTAAATTCGCTATTGCCATATAGCGCAGTTATATTACCGGTTTGGCCTCCGCCTTGCCAAGACTTATACCCCTTTGATGTCGTGCCCACACTCATGGCGCTGTTCCAGCTTAAACCCATGTCGCCATGTGTTATTATCCCGGCGCCGCTGCTTTGCTCAGTCCCATCCATCCACAGACTATAATCGCTATAAGGTACTTGCGGATATGCCAAATAAACGCGGCGTTTTGTGCCCCCCAGCGTTTCGCTAAAGGCTTCTTTTATATTCCGCTGTGTGCCCGCCAGTGTTTCGGATTTTATAGGCTTTATATTGCGCTGCACCACGGACAGTGTTTCAGACCTCGTTGCCATAGTGCCCCCCTATTCTTCATAGAACACAATTTTATGCCTGTTCACGGCGGCCCCCGTAGAAGAAACTATTTGTGTGTTGTGGATATATGGGCCGCTGCTATCAATGGGCGCGGCTGTAACCTTGCCGGTAAAGTCCCCGCCCGTCTTGGGCATACTGTTCCACCGTGCCCCATTGTCAATATTAATCCACCACGACCAAACTCCGGCAACATTCGTTTGTACAAACCATTCCGGGTTGTTCACGTCGGCCCGCGAGGACAAAATAATTGCGTTGTTTTCATCTTGGCAAAGCACTATAAAATAATAAGGGTTTGCGTCTATGGCGTTGGCCACATTGCTGCCATGATAAAAGCCGGTTTGTGTTATAGCGTGCAGGTCGGTGCCGCTTATGTCCCCCGTGGCCGTTTTTACCACACCCAGAGCATCAAGGGCAGCTATCCCACCGGGCACCCCAACAGAGGTGTTTATTGCGTTTATCATGTTCAGAAGATTGCCAGCGGTGTTTTCGTCTAAAATGTCTTTAATGCTATCAAACCACGCCTGCCATTCATCTTGCAGCTGGGCAGTTGGAATGCCGGTTACACCGTCGCGCATGATTCCGCAATAAGCCTCATTTTCCCGTTGGTCGGTAATGTCTGCTGCGGTTATGCTGGTCGCGCCTGGGTCAATGCGTACCGTTGCAATATAAATTTCGTCGTAATTTGTATTTCTTGTGGGCGCGGCAATAACCGGGTTGGAAGAATAAGCGCCTTTTTTTATAATAATTTCTGCTTTGTTTGTTACTTTATCCAGTTGTGCCACAACGGCGTCAATGCGGCTTAATACGCCGTCTGCCGGGTCAAGGGTAAATGTTGCCGCCTGCTCTTGCCGCACCGCAACGCCCCAAAATTCGGCCATTTTGAGCCAGCCAAAGCCGGAACTCACGCTAATATCCATGCCGCTTGCACCGGGCGATACCGCCAAATTATTTTCGGCAGAATAGACGCCACGTGTACGGGCTGCAAGATACGCGCCCATGTCCTTTGCCTCATAGGGCGTATTGTCTAAGGGAAAACAAATCATGTGCAACACTCCTAGCTTTCAAAATTAAAATCGGATAATACGGCGGTTACCTTTTTACCAGTGCTTTCGTAAATGGTTCTTATGGCGGCAACACGGGCAGAAAATTGCACCCCGAAGAGAGTTAACTTTATTGGTACGGTATCGCCAATGAAATAATCAATACCGTACCGCATAAGCCCCTGCTCTAAGGTTGCATCCACTTCCAAGGTTTTTATTTTTTCGGCCAATTTTTCACATCCGCGCGCGGCAAGAATTGCCGCATACTCGGAATTTGTGTATGTGTTTTGCGTGTAGGTAAAGCCGCCAGCGCCATCCGGTGTGGCAATTTGGTATGTTTGCGATATATCTTTAGCGTCCACCCACAATTCCTTAAGGTCATCGCCGGAATATTCTCCCAAGGTTACGATAACAACCTGCCGCGCCGTGCCTTCGCCTTGCCCCCCGACTATTGCGGTATTTTTCCAATCCGCTATGCCGTCAATTATTTTAAAGCCCGATATATTGCCTATATCGTCTCCAAAATAACCATTGTAATGTTCCCCCGAAGTTCTGTTTTTGCCTTCGTAAACCTCGAATGTTTCTATCCCCGTGCGGGGGTTAAAGCATTCTTTAAATCCATATACAGCCCGTTTTGCAAGGGCCTTTTCTGCGTCAAGCACGCTGCCCCATGTGGTTTGTGTTGCCTTTTCTGCACTAAGCCCTTTCGGCGGGGCCGTTTCGCCGGGCAACCCCCTGCGATGTTTGCCAACCAGCGAAAGCATGCCCGCCTCTATATTGTTAATGTTTTCTGTGCCCATTACAACACGGTCAGCCCAGCGCCCAGCTGAAAACATGGCCCGCGCTGTTATCTTGGCGTTGGTGGCGGTGCCCTCGCTTTCGACCTCTGTTATAATGGCGCTTTCCGGCTGTTCGGTACAATAAAGGCGGTTGCCTTTTTTAATTAGTGCAATGTTTTTTTCTGTCGCGCTGCAAACAAGTTTAGCTTCGCCAGCGTCTTGGTATTCGCTCAACCATTGCAGGCTTGTTGTGCCTTCTATTAGGCCTGTGCGCTCCATGTTTGGATTATATACGTATAGCGTCATAGCCCCGGTTTAACTCCTTTCGGCATGATTACCTGCACCCTAAGGCCTTCCCGGTTGTTCTCGGCATCGCACCGAATGGTATTGCTTCCGGGGTCTAGTTGCAAATTAAGGTCGCTTTCCGG
>JBKEBR010000180.1:0-4471 GCA_047973285.1 Oscillospiraceae bacterium
ATGCTATTGGGACGTAAATTTTGAAGAGGACGGCAGCCTTACCCGCGCCCAGTGTGTGGAAGAAATAGACGAGGCGGTACACGAAAGCGTAAGCGCCCACCGCATCAGCGATGTGGAGGTGGGCAGCTTTCTTTCCGGCGGGGTAGATTCCAGCTATATCACCGCCTGCCTGAAACCCGAAGACAGCTTTTCGGTTGGCTTTGCGCAAAACAAGTTCAACGAAACCGACTATGCGGCAGAGCTCAGCGAAAAAATAGGGGTAAAAAACTTTCGGCAGCTGCTTACGGCAGAGGAATGCTTTGCCGCTTTCCCCGACATTCAGTACCACATGGACCAGCCTCAGAGCAACCCCTCCAGCGTGCCGCTGTGGTTTTTGGCAAAGCTGGCACGGCAAAAGGTAACGGTGGTACTTTCGGGCGAAGGCGCCGACGAAATTTTTGGCGGCTACGAGCTGTACGCAGACACCCCCGCCATGGAAAAATTTAAAAAGCTGCCCCTGTTTTTGCGCCGGGCGCTGGGGGCCGCGGCGCTTGCGCTGCCCCCCTTTAAAGGCCGCAATTTTCTGCTCAAATGCGCCGAAAAGCCGGAAAACTGGTTTATTGGCCAGGCAAATGTTTTTCCTGAAAAGCAGGCCGCCCGCATGCTGAAGCCCGCCTATAAAAAAGGCCCCACCGCCCGGCAAATGGCCGCCCCCTTTTACGCAAAGGCCGCCGGCAAAACCGAGCTTCGCAAAAAGCAGTATGTTGATATGCACCTTTGGCTGCCCGGCGATATTCTGCTGAAGGCAGACAAAATGTGCATGGCCCATTCGCTGGAGCTGCGGGTGCCGTTTTTAGACAAGCAAATAATGAGTATGGCCCAGCGCATACCCGCCCGGTATTGCATACAGGGCACCGAAAACAAGGTGGTGTTCCGCGAGGCCTCGGGCCGCACCCTGCCCGACGAATGGGCCAACCGCCCCAAAAAAGGCTTCCCGGTGCCCATTCGCTACTGGCTGCGGGAAGAAAAATATTATACAATTGTGAAAGAATATTTTGAAAGCCCCTACGCGGCCGAATTTTTTGAGCAGGATGAAATTTTGAAGCTGCTGGAACGCCACTACACCGGCAAGGCCAACAACGCCCGCAAAATTTGGACGGTGTACACCTTTCTTGTGTGGTATAAGCGCTTCTTTATTGATGAAACGGCCGCCAAAGCTGCACTGTAATGGTATAATGAATAAAATAACCCGGCCTTCCAAAACCGGCAAGGAGCAACCGAAATGGAAAAAGAAAAATATTATATGACCACGGCTATTGTGTATACCTCCAAAAAGCCGCACATTGGCAACAGCTATGAAATTGTTTTTTCCGATGCGCTGGCCCGGCTGAAAAGAATGCAGGGGTATGATATTTTCTTGCTTACCGGCACCGATGAGCACGGCCAGAAAATAGAGCAGGCCGCCAACGAGGCCGGTGTTAGCCCCCAAGACTATGTAGACAAGGTAACCGGCCAGATACAGGACATTTATACCCTGCTGAACGTAAAGTACGACAGGTTTATTCGCACAACAGACCCCCACCATAAAAAGGTAGTGCAGAAAATTTTTAAAAAGCTGTACGACCAGGGCGACATTTACAAATCTCAGTACGAGGGCTGGTACTGCGTGCCCGACGAGTCTTTTTTTACCGATTCACAGCTGGTAAACGGCCGCTGCCCCGAATGCGGCCGCGAGGTGGTGCGCGCCAACGAGGAGGCCTATTTCTTCAAAATGGCCAAGTACCAAAAGCGCCTTGAGGAATATATAGAGCAAAACCCCGGCTTCATTTTCCCCGAAAGCCGCAAGCGCGAAATGGTAAACAATTTCTTAAAACCCGGCCTGCAAGATTTGTGCGTCTCCCGTTCTTCCTTTAAGTGGGGCATTCCGGTTTCCTTCGACGAAAAGCATGTCATTTATGTGTGGATTGACGCCCTCTCGAACTACATCACCGCCATGGGGTACGACCCCGACGGCTCTACCGAGGAGTTCAAGCATTACTGGCCCGCCGATGTGCATGTAATTGGCAAGGATATTCTGCGGTTCCACACCATTTACTGGCCCATTTTGCTTATGGCCCTTGGGTTAGAGCTGCCAAAGTCGGTTTTCGGCCATTCCTGGCTGCTCAACGGCGAAGACAAAATGAGCAAAAGCCTTGGCAATACCATTTATGCCGACGATTTGGCGGGCCGCATTGGCGCCGACGGGGTGCGCTATTACCTTCTTTCTGAAATGCCCTACGCGCAGGACGGCAGCATTACCTACGAGCGCATTATTGAGCGCTACAATTCCGACTTGGCCAACACCCTGGGCAACCTTGTAAACCGCAGCATTGCCATGACGCAGAAATATTTTGGCGGCAAGCTGCCCGAAGAGCGCCTTGCGGCGGCCATTGATGAAGAGCTTGCCGCCGCCGCAGGGCAGGCCCGGCAGCTGATGGTGGAAAAGCTAAGCACCTTCCGCTGCGCCGACGCGGTGGAGGCGGTTATTTCGCTGGCCCGCCGCGCCAACAAATACATTGATGAAACCACCCCCTGGCTGCTTGCCAAAGACGAGGCAAATGCCCCCCGGCTTGCGGCGGTGCTGTACAACCTTATTGAAACCATTCGGGTGTTGGGCGTGCTGTTCGCCCCCTTTATGCCCGCCACCTCGCAGGAAATTTTCCGGCAAATAGGCTGCCCGGCAGAGTACCAAACCCGTGCCAGCATCGAAACCTTCGGTGCCGCACCGGCCGGGGTTTTAAGCGAGCCAAAGCCCCTGTTTGCCCGCATTGACGCCGAGGCAATGCTGGAGGAAATTGCATCGCAAACAAAGGCCGCGGCGCCGGGGGCCCCGGCCCGGCAACAAGAGGCGCAGGCCCCCGCTGAAATTACCTATGACGACTTTATGAATACCCACCTTGTGGTGGGGGAAATTAAGGCCTGCGAAAAGGTGGAAAAGGCTGAAAAGCTGTTGAAGCTTACGGTGTTCGACGGCGCCCGCGAGCGCACCATTGTAAGCGGCATTGCCCCCTGGTACGCCCCACAGGAGCTGGTTGGCAAAAAAATTGTGGTGGTGGCAAACCTGAAGCCCGCCAAGCTGCGCGGCATTGTAAGCGAAGGAATGCTGCTGGCCGCCGACGGCCCCGAAAACCAGGCGCAGGTGGTGTTTTTGCCCGAAAGTGCCGTTCCCGGCAGCCGGGTGCGGTAGCTAGGGCAGCTGTTAATTTTTGAAAAAGCGCACAAAACCGCCTCGCAGGGCTATGCCGCCGCGGGGCGGTTTTTGTGCAGAGGCAACAAATGGCATGTTTGCCTGTGCGGCCAAAGGCCCCGCAACACCATGCCCGCGGCAAAAAAGGTTTTTAAGAGAGGCCATCAATTGCCGAACATTTTTGGCGTTGTAGCTTGCCTGTTTTGCGGCTGCAAAAAGTATGCCGCAAAAGCTTATGGGCAATGCTTTTGGCGGGCAAACCGGCGGCCCTTTTGGGGGTGGTGCGGGCGGCCGCTTTATTTATTGGCGGCCGTGGGTACGCAAACCGGCAAAACCCGCATGGGCACAGGGCATTTTTGCTTTGCCGCAGCCGGTGGGCGCAGGCTTTGCAAAGGCTGCCTTGGTTGACTCTTTGCCCCGGGAGTGATATGATTTTGCCCATACCAAGGCCAAGAAAAGGAGATTTTTATGGTTCGCAACAGGCGGTTTGCTCTTGTTTTTCGGGTGGGGGCTTTTCTTTTTTCCCTGCTCGGCTTGCTCAGCCATTTGGGTATTTTCAGCGGCAAGCTTTCGCTTGGCATTCTGATGTACTATACGGTGCAAAGCAATATTTTGGGTGTTGTAATGTTTGCCGTTTTGGCGCTGTACACGGCGCGGGGGCTGCGCAAAGAGGGCGCAAAAGGAAGCGCGGGCTATTTGCCCCGGTTTGAAATGGTGTGCGTCATCGATTTGCTGCTTACCCTGCTGGTGTATTGGGTTATGCTGGCGCCCCAGTCTTTTTCTATGACCAGCTCTTATTCACTTTTCTCCTTCGACAATTTGGCGGTGCACCTTATTACGCCGCTTTTGTGCATGGCCGATTATGTTCTGTTTACAGAATCCGGCCATTTGCGGTACGCAGACGTGTGGGCGGTTTTAATTTTTCCTCTTTTTTACGTGGCATTTTCCTCGGCCGCCGGTTTTCTGGGCTATGTATACAGGGTAAGGGAAAATGGTGTTCCGGTTCGCTTTCCCTACTTTTTTATTGATTATGACCAGGTAGGGGTTTTCGCGGTCGCCTATATTGGCGGGCTGTTTGCCTTTTTCCTGCTGCTCAGCCATCTGCTGTATTGTCTGGATAAAAAGGTGAAAAAGCCCGTTTTGCTTGCATAACAGGCGGCGCCTGGCTTTCGAATACAATTTTGGGCGCCTATGAATTGTTTTTGTTCTTCGTTGTGGCGTGGGCGGCCCTTTTTGCACACAGGGCCTTGGGCGGCTTGCTGCTTG
>JBKEBR010000181.1:0-6757 GCA_047973285.1 Oscillospiraceae bacterium
GTATATGGGGGTCCTTCATTTCGCCTATAATGGCAATCAGCTCGCGCCGAATGTCTTCATTGAGGCGCCCCACATTTTTGGATACGGGTTTCTTGGGCATGCAAAAGTCCTCCTTGTGCCATGGGTACACCCGGGCAAGGCGCAAAGCCCCCGGGCTGCGGGCCCGCACGGCCTGCCAAAACAGCGGGCAGGGGCGTGGGCAAAAAAGCTGGAATACTGCCGGCGGGCAAACCACGGGGCGGGCAAGCGCCAAAAAAGACACCTTGGCCCTGTGGCGGCGTGTTTGGCCCTGCTGCCCCGCGCAAAAAGCGGGCAGCCCGGCCCGGCAGCCCTGGCGTTCGGCCCCGGCATTTGGCCCCGCCCCGCACTAAGCAGGGGAAAGCCGCATTTTTACCGTGCCGCCGCCGGTTTGCCTCAGTCGCGGTATTCTTCTACAATATAGGCCTCGTAAATGTCGCCTTCCTTTACGTCGGCATATTTTTCAAGGGTAACGCCGCATTCGTAGCCGGCCGCCACTTCCTTCACATCGTCTTTAAAGCGTTTGAGCGAGGCAATTTCGCCGTCGGTAATCACAATGCCGTCGCGCACCACGCGAATTTTGGAATTGCGGGTTACCTTGCCGTCGGTTACATAGCAGCCTGCCACGGTGCCCACGTTGGAAATTTTGTACACCTGGCGCACCTCTACGCGGCCCTGCTCCACATCGCGGAATTTGGGGGCCAGCATGCCCTTCATGGCGTCCTTTACGTCGTTGATGGCATCGTAAATAACGCGGTACATGCGCAGCTCTACCCCGTCCTGGGCGGCGTCGGCAATGGCAACCGGGTCGGGCCGCACGTTGAAGCCGATGACAATGGCCCCCGAGGCGCTGGCCAGCATTACGTCGCTTTTGTTGATGGCGCCCACGCCGGTGTGAATAACCTTTACCCGCACCTCGTCGTTGGTAATTTTTTCAAGGCTTTGCTTCACCGCCTCGGCGCTGCCCTGCACGTCGGCCTTCACAATAATGGAAAGCTGCTTCATTTCGCCCGCGGCAATTTGGGTAAACAAATTGTCCAGCGTAACCTTGGTGTAGCTGCCAAGGTGCTCTTCCCGCTCGCTTTGGTGGCGCTGGTCGGCCAGCTCGCGGGCCAGGCGCTCGTCCTCTACCGCATCAAAAATATCGCCCGCGGCGGGTACGTCGGTAAGGCCGGTAATTTCCACCGGGGTGGAGGGGCCGGCCTCGTCAAGCTCTTTGCCTTCGGCGTTGCGCATGGTGCGCACGCGGCCCACCGAGGTACCGGCAATGACAATGTCGCCCTTGTTGAGGGTACCCTTTTGAATGAGGATGGTGGCAATGGGGCCCTGGCCCTTGTCGAGCCGGGCTTCAATAACGGTGCCCTTGGCGCGGCGGTGGGGGTTGGCCTTCAGTTCTTTCACGTCGGCGGTAAGGTTAATCATTTCCAGCAAGTCGTCAATGCCCTGGCCGGTGGCCGCCGAAACCGGCACCACCACCACGTCGCCGCCCCATTCTTCGGGCACCAGCTCGTACTCGGTAAGCTGCTGCTTTACCTTTTCGGGGTTGGCGGCCTCTTTGTCCATTTTGTTGATGGCGACAATAATGGAAACACCCGCCGCCTTGGCATGGTTGATGGACTCTACGGTTTGGGGCATAATGCCGTCGTCGGCGGCCACCACCAGCACCGCAATGTCGGTGAGGTTGGCGCCGCGGGCGCGCATGGAGGTGAAGGCCTCGTGGCCGGGGGTGTCGAGGAAGGTGATAACCTTGCCGTCCTTTTTCACCTGGTAAGCGCCAATGTGCTGGGTAATGCCGCCGGCCTCGCCCTGGGTTACATGGGTGGCACGAATGGCGTCGAGGATGGAGGTTTTGCCGTGGTCTACGTGGCCCATAACCACCACCACAGGGGGGCGGGAGGTCATGTCTTCGTCCTTGTCCTCGTCCACCTCAAACAGGCGCTCTTCAATGGTAACGTGCACCTCGTGCTCTACCTTGGCGCCAAATTCTTCGGCCACAAGGGCGGCGGTGTCGAAATCGACCACTTCGGAAACGCTGGCCATTACCCCAAGGCCCATCAGCTTTTTAATAACCTGGGCGGCGTTTACCTTGAGGCGAACGGCCAGCTCGCCCACGGTAATTTCATCGGGAATGGAAACCTTCAGCTGGGCCTTGCGGGCTTTTTCCAGCTGGATGCGCTGCAGGCGCTCGGCCTCGGTTTCCTTCTTTTTGGGGTACTGGGGCTGGCGCCCGCCGAACCTGCCGCCCTGCTTCAGCTTTTGGCGGTTGCCCGCGGGAATGGGCTTTTTGCGGTTTTCCACCGGGCGAGTAGAGGCCAGCTCGTTGTAGCGCTCGTTGAACTTGTCGAGGTTTACATCTACCGTGCGGGTGTCTATGGTGCGGGTAACCACCTCGCGCTTGGGCGCGGCGGCCTTGTTTTCCTTTTCGGGGCGAAGCTCACGCACACGGCCCAGGCCGTCGCGCTTTTGGGGCGGCTGGCGGTGGGCGGCGGCTGGCTGCTGGGGGGCCGGGGCAGGCGCGGGCTGCTTTTGCGCCGCGGGGGCCGGGGCGGCCGCCCTGTTTTGGTTTTGCGGGGGGGCAGGCGCGCCTTTGCTTTGTGCCGCGGGGGCCGCCTTTGGGGGCGCGGGCTTTTTGGGCGCGGCCACCGCAAGAAATTCGTCGAAGCTGGGCACCTCGGCGTCCTTCAAATAATGGGCAAAAAGGAAGTCCAGCTCCTCTTCGGTAAGCGGGGTGGTATGCTTTTTAACCTCGCCGAATTTTTCGGCAAGCAAATCTACCACCTGCTTGTTCTGCACGTCCAAATCCTTGGCAACGTCGCTTAACTTGTACTTAATTATCAAACCGGTTCCTCCTTATTCGGCTGGCCCGCTTCTGTGGCAGAGCGCAGGCAAAGCACGGCTAAATCTTTGTTGTTGACAGCCAGTACACCCACAGGCTTGCGGGTTATGGCGGCTAGGGCTTCCTGTGTAAAGGGCAAATTGCAAACCGGCAGGCCGGGGGCCTGCTCCAGCGCCCGCTTTCGGGTGTTGGGCGAAAGGTCGGCCGCAAACAGCAAAAGGTGCGCCTTGCCCGCGGCGGCGTTTTCCACCACCTGGTCGAACCCGGCGGCAAGGGCCCCCGCTTTTTTGCAAAGGGAAAGGGCGGAAAAAAGCTTATCCCCCATCGTCGGCAACCTCCAGTATCTCGGCGGCAAGCCGGGCATATACCTCGTCGGGAATGGCGGCCCCAAAAGCCCGTTCAAGGCTTTTCTTTTTGCGGGCCGCGGCAAGGCATTCCGGCCTGCGGCACAGGTACGCGCCGCGGCCGGCCTTGCGCCCGGTGGCGTCGAAGGATATTTCCCCCTCGGCCGTGCGCACAATGCGCACCAATTCTTTTTTGGGTTTGCCTTCGCCGCAGCCTACGCAGCGGCGGATGGGAACTTTTTTCACAACCAAATACCTGATTCTCCTTTGTGCTGCAATTGCCTGTATGTACAGCTGCCGCGCGCCAAGCCGGCTGCCGGGGCAAGCCGAAGGCGGCGGAATTACTGCTGCCCGGTTTCTTCCGCGGTTTCCACCAGCTCTTCATCCTCTTCGCCGTAGTAACCGCTTTCGGGGCGAATGTCGATGTTGTAGCCGGTGAGGCGGGCACACAGGCGGGCGTTTTGGCCCTTGTTGCCAATGGCCAAAGAGAGCTGGCTGTCGGGCACGGTGGCGCGGCAGCTTTTGGTTTCGTTTTCCAGAATTTCCACGCTGAGCACGGTGGCGGGGCTGAGGGCGGCGGCCACAAACTCGGCCGGGTCCTCGCTGTACAGCACCACGTCTATTTTTTCGCCGCCCAGCTCCTGCACAATGTTGGCAACGCGGGCGCCGTGGGCGCCAATGCAGGCGCCGCGGGGGTCTACGTTGGGGTCTTTGCTGTACACGGCAATTTTGGTGCGCTGCCCGGCCTCGCGGGCAATGGCCTTAATTTCCACCGTTCCGTCGAACACCTCGGGCACTTCCATTTCAAACATGCGCTTTACAAGGCCGGGGTGGGTGCGGCTGATCATAACCCGGGGCCCGCGGTCGGCCACGGTTACGTCCACCACATACACCTTTACGTGCTCGCCCTCGCGCAGCTCCTCGCCGGGCACCTGCTCGTTGCGGGGCAAAATGGCCTCGTTTTTGCCAATTTCCAGCGCCACAATGCCGCGGGCATGGTCTACCCGGGTTACAACGCCGGTAACAATTTCGTGGCTTTTGCTTTGCATTTCGGTGTACATTTGGCTGCGCTCCGCCTCGCGAATGCCCTGGCGGATGACGTGCTTGGCGGTTTGGGCGGCAATGCGGCCAAACTCTTTGGTTTGCAGCTGGGTTTCCATTACATCGCCAATTTCGTACTTTTTCTTTTTGCCCTTTATGTTGGCGTTGGCCTCTTCCAGCGAAACCTGGGCATGGGGGTCGGTTACTTCGGCCACCACGTCGCGCAGCAGCTTCACCTCAAAAACACCGGTTTGGGCGTTCATTACCACCGAAACACTCTCGTCTTCCACTTCATAATCTTTTTTAACTGCAATTGCAATGGCGTTCTTTACCTTTTCCAGCAGGTAGTCTGCCGAAATGCCGCGCTCGCGTTCCAGCATTTCCAATGCGCCAAACAGTTCTTCGTTCATTTTTTTCCATCATCCATTTCTGCCGCTTGGGCCATAATCAGTGTTGTTAAGAAAACAGGTCCTCGTCGTCGCACAGCTTAAAGTACCCGGCGGCTTTCGCCTCTATCTCCACTTCCCCTTCGGGGGTGGCAAGGCGCACGGTGCCCCCCTGCTTGCCAAGCAAAGTACCGGTTACCTCGCGGCTACCGCCCTCGCCGGGGCGAATTAAATGGGCCTGCACCTTTTGGCCCGCAAGGGCGTCAAAGTGCTCGTCGCGGGTAAGGCGGCGGCCAAGGCCGGGGCTGCCAACCTCCAGAAAATAGCTTTGGCTGATCAGGTCGGCTTGGTCCAAAACAGGGTCTATTGCCCGGGAGGCAACCTCGCAGGTATCGGTGTCCAGCGGCTCGTCGCGGTCTATCAGCACCCGCAAAAGCCAGTCGGCCCCTTCCTTTTCAAAACGCACATCCCAAAGCCGCAGGCCCAGCCCCTCAATAACAGGGCGCACAAGCTGCTCTGCCTTGGCGGCAATATTGCCGGTTTGGTTCGCCATACATGCCTCCTTACGGCAGCCGGGCAAACGCATACGCCGCGCCCGGCCACACCCGGCCCCTGCCTTGCGGCCGGGCGGGTGCAAATTGGTTTATACACAACGAAAGAGCGGGCAAAGCCCACTCTTTCGTGTTGGTTAATCGGATGAGTAAATTATAGCACAACTTTTTTTGAGATGCAAGCCCCACCAAAGCGGCTTTTTCAGCGGCGGGGCACCTTATTCCACCCATTCGCCGCCGCGGAATACCGGCACCCGCCGCCCGTTTTGGGCAATGCCGTCAATTTGCATGTCGGGGGTGCCAATCATAATATCCTCGTGAATAAGGCTACTGTTTACGCCAAGGGCGGCAAGGGCCTCTTTTTCCATGGTTTCGCCGCCCTGCACCGTGCCGGGGTAGCCCTCGCCAAAGGCCATGTGGCAGGCCGCGTTTTCATCGAAAAGGGTGTTGTAAAACAATACCCCGCTTTGCCGTATGGGGCTGGTGGCGGGCACCAGCGCAATTTCGCCAAGGTGGCGGGCGCCTTCGTCGGTGCTTAGCATTTCGCGCAGCAAATCGCCGCCGGTTTCGGCGGAATACTCCACCGCTTCGCCATTTTGAAAGCGCACCGTAATGCCGGTGATGAGCCCGCCGTTGTACACATAGGGCATGCTGCTTTTTACCACCCCGTTGGTGCCAAGGCGGTGGGGTGCGGTAAACACCTCTTCGGTGGGAATGTTGGGCAAAAACCACACGCCGCCGGCAGACTTTTCGGCCCCGCCGCCCCACAGGTGGGTGTTGGCCAGGCCCACCTCCAGGTTGGTGCCGTTTTCGCTTTGCAGGTGCAGGGCGGCAAAGCGCTGCCCGTTCAGCCAGGCGCTGCGCTGCTGCAAAAGGGCCGAGTGCTTTTGCCAGGCGGCCACCGGGTCTTCCGCGCCAATGCGGCAAACCTCGAAAATGGTGCTCCACAGCTTTTCCACCGCTTCGGCGGGGGCAAGGCCGGGGAACACCTTGCAGGCCCAGGCCTCGGTGGGCACGGCGGCAATGCTCCACTGCACCCGGCTGGCCATAGCCAAATCAGAGTAGGGGCGCATCAGCCTGCTGGCGGCGGCATTGGCCCGGCTTACCTTTTCGGTGGGCAGGCCCTTGTAAATTTCGGGGTTTGCGCCGGAAATGCGCAGGGTGGCAAGGCCGCTTTCGGGGTTTGCATAGTCCATATAGCGGCCCAGCAGCCAGGGCTTCGGGTTTTCCAGCACCTCGGGGGCGGTGTATTCCATGCGCTGGCGGTTGTATTGCTCATCCACATAATGCAGCACCACCTCGCGGGCGCCCGCCCTGTAGGCGGCGGCCACGCACAGGCGGGCAAAGGGGGCGGCCTCTATAGGCGCGCCAATAATAAGGGTTTGCCCCGGCTGTATGTTGGCGCCGCTGCGCACGGCAAATTCGGCGTATTTTTGCAGGCTTTGCTGGTTCATTATGTTTCTCCTTTTGTTTTGCCGGGCGGCGCGGGGCAAGTGCCCCCGCAATTCCCGCCGGCAGAATAAGGCGCCGCCGGGCCTTGCGGGGGCAGTGCCTTTGCCACACAGCACTGGCACAAAACAC
>JBKEBR010000182.1:0-7796 GCA_047973285.1 Oscillospiraceae bacterium
ACCTGCCAGCACCCTGCAGCCCACGGGAACGCTGCCGCCCCTGCCGGGCGAAATTGCGGGCTAGCGGCAAAGCATTGCCCAACGCTTTGCTTTTGCCTGATAAAGGGGCATACCGCGCTTATATGCGCCGCACCCCGCCCGCCGAAAAGCGGAATTTGCCGCGCCGCTTTTCATTCCGCCTTTGCGGGGCCCTTTTGCCGGCAGAGGGCACAATAAACTGTTTTTCCACACAGAAAGGCCCCGCTTTTGGCGGGGCCTTTCTGTGTGGCTGCATAAAAACTTTTTCGCATTTGTTTTAAAACCCCGGTAAAAGGCAGCGGCGCCTTTGGCCCTGCCGCGCCGGGTGCACCGGCAAACCCGCTGGGTCAAAGAGAACGGGGCTCTTTTTCCTCTTTTTGAAGCATTTTTTGCGGAAGGTTGTCTTCTTCGCCGTCGTCCGCCTCTTCTGCCTCTTCAACTGCCGGGCCTTCCGGCTTATACCGGGCAGCTTCGGCGCGCAGGGCCCTGTCGGCCCGGCGCATATAGGCGCCCCAGCGGCGGATAACCTCCACCATGGCAAACAACGCAGGCACCAGCAGCACCGCCTGCAAAATAAGCTTCTTTTTAAGCTCTATGTCCCAATAATAAGGGCGCAGGGCCAGCAGCTCGGTAAGGCGGGCGTTAAGCTCTTTGAGAAAGGTGCTCCAATGCTCAAGGTTGCTCCACTGGTTGGGAATAACCCAGCCGGGCAGCGCCGCCAGGGCGCGGGGGATAAGAATGGCCACCGCCAAAAGCAGGGCAAACCACACCAGCTTGCGTTTCCAATAGGTTACATGGTGCAGCATTTTCAGCAGGCGCACCGCAAACCACACCAGCAGCACCAGCGCCGGGCCAAAGGCCATTGCCCCAATATACCCCGGAACGGTGCGGGTATTTACCATTGTGCCGGGGGTGCCAAGCCCCACCTGCTGCAAATAGCTTTCAGCCGCCGTGCGGGGGTCGCCCTCGGGCGTTCCGGCCAGCTCTACCCCCGAGAAATTCTCTATGGGGCTTTCAGCCGCATCAATTTGGGCAAGGGCCATCAGTTCACTGCCTTTAAACACACCGCGCACCGTATAGGTTTGGCCATGCCAGGTTATTTCGGCCCCCACCACATTGATGCCGCCCAAAAGCTGCCAGGCCAGTTCTTCGGAAAGGGCAAGGCCCTGCTTTTCCAGCGCCGCGGGGTAGCTGCCGTATAAAAAGGGAACCCGCAGCACCGTTTCCATATCGCCGTCTACAAACAGGGCGGAAACCTTTTCCACCGTGCCGCGGGTGCTGGTAAGGCTTTCGTTGTCGCTTTGGTACCAGTAGGCGGCTGAAAAGGGCAGCTCCAAGTCTGGGTTGCCGGCGGTGTGTTTGGCCGCAGCCACCTGCGCCGCGGTAAGGGGCGTTTCGTACCGAAGGGAAAGCACCGTGCCGGGGCGCACCGCCGCGGCCGAATTGGCAAACATGAAAAAGGCAAACACCGCGTACAGCACCACCGCCGCAACGGCAGGCAGCGTTTGGCGCAGCGCCCGCCGCCGTTTTGTAGCGCGCTTTGCCACGGGGGCCTGCGCTTCGCCGGGCGGGGTGGGCAGAGCCTCTTCCGCCGCCTTCCCGCTTTCCCCCGGCGAAACAAGCTCCTCTTTTTCGGTTGCCGCCGAAGCGCCGGGCTGCTTTTCGCCCGGTTCACCAGCAGGCGTTTTGTTGCGCCAAAAGGTCATTTTGAGCTCTCCTCACTGATGCGCACCATGTCGCCGTCGCTTACAGGCTTTGTGGAGGAAACAACAATGCGGGCGTTATTTTCGTAAATGCCGTCGATGGCGGCATTGGTTTTGTCTTGGTCTTGTATGGTTACGGTAACCTTGCGGGCCACGGTTTGCGTGCCCAAAATGGTGTTTTCCTCATACAGCACCAGCACATAGTAGCCGTCTGCCTCGGGCCGCACGGCGGCAACGGGCACGCAGTTCCAGTACTGGCGGTCGCTGAACACCACTGTTACGGTTACGGCGTCGCCATCGGCCCAGTCGGTACCGGTAAGCTGGGCGCGCACCGTGATCATACCGGTTTCATCCGGCATGCTTTTGCCCACAACACGGGCTTCGGCGCCCCAGTAATAATTGCCCTGCTTTACCGAAACCGCGTTGCCCACCTTAATGTCCTTGGCGTTGTCTTTGGGCACCGGGAATTCGGCAAGGTAGCCCTCTGCCCCGGTGGAAATGCGCACATAGTCGGTATCGGCGGTAACGGCGCCCACGGCGGCGGTAATGTTGGTAACGGTGCCCGCCACGGGGGCGGTGATGACGCTGTTTTGCCCGGCAAGGGCCTGCAGCTTGGCAACCGCTTCCTCCTGCTTTGAAATTTCCTGCTTCTTTTTGCTTATTTCCAGCTGGCGCTTTTGGGCCTCGAGGTTGAAGGCGGGCTTTGCTTCGTCGTAGGCCTTTTGGGCGGCGGAAAGGGCGGCGTTGGCGTCATCCAAAGTTTTCTTGGCTGCCGCGATATCTTTGGGCACATCAATTTGTGCGGTGGCAAGAGCCGCCTCCGCTGTATCTTTAGCCGTTTGAGCTTGGCTCAAGGCGGCAATCGCCGAATCCTTTGCCGCTTGAGCTTCGAGCCACTTTTGGTACTCAGGATATAACGGGTCATTTTTGTCGGGAGGGGTTGTTCCCCAAGGCGTAGCAAGCGAATTAAAATAATCTTCCGCCGTTTTTTTAGCGTCTTGAGCTGTAGTTAAATTAGCGATTTGGTTATTTACCTCTGTTTGAGCCGCCGCAAGCCTCTGGTTACCGGCTGTTTGGGCATAATCGTAGGCGCTTTGCGCCGCCGCCTGACTGCTTTTGGCGGCGTCTAAAGCGGCGCTGTCCTGGTTAAGGCTTTTTTGCAGCTCGGCCAATTGCAGTTTCAAATCTTGCAGGGCAATGCGCTGCTCGGTAAGGCTTTGCTGCACGGTGGCGGTGTCGAAGGTAACCAGCTCGTCGCCCTCTTTTACAACGCTGCCCGAGGCAACATTAATTTTTTGAATGGTAAGCCCGGCGGGCAGCTTTACATCCTGCTTATTGGTGGCGGTTATGGTGCCGGAATAATCGGTGGCGTTGCGTATGGTTTGCTGGCTTAAGGCAGCAACCGTTACCTCGGGCATGGTTACGCCCGCCGCCCCCCTTGCAAAAATGGTAAGCACTACCATAAGGGCAAAAAATTGCAGAATGCGGGAAAACGCCTTCCCCTGCCGCCCTTTGGGAAAGCCCTTTAATTTTTTGCCAATTGTTTGAAACCATTGTTTTATTTTTGCCATACGTTATTCCTCTGCTTCCTGTTGGTAATGGCCCCGCCCCGCCAGGCAAGGCCTGTAAAAATGCTGTGCGCCGAACCCGGCGGCGGAAGGTTATTCTTTAATGCCGCTTGCCTGAATGCCAAGCTCAAGGTATTTTTGCCCGAAAGAGAAAATAAGCACCGCGGGCAGCAGCATTACCAGCGACGCGCCCATGGCAAGGCCCAGGTTTTGGGTGGCAATGTCTGACAGCAGCAGCGAAAGCGGCCAAAGGGCTTGGTCTTTCAGAAAAATAAGGGGCTGCTCAATGGCGTTCCACGCCTCTAAAAACGAAAGCACCATGGCCGCCAGAATGCCCGGCTTGCCAAGGGCCAGCCCAATGCGGAAAAAGCTTTGCAGCGGGCCCGCGCCGTCCAGCGCGGCGCTTTCCAGCAATACGCCGGGCACAAGGTCGAACCCGCGGGCCATAATAAACACCGGAAAGGTAGAAAAAATACCCGGCAGCACAATGGCCCAAATGGTGTTCATAATACCCAGCCTGGTATTTACAAGGTAGCCCGTTACCATGGTTACCTGAAAGGGCATAAGCATAAGCACAATGTACAGGCTGAACAGCAGCTTGCGCCCCCGGAAATGGAACTTGGAAAGTGCCCAGGCCGCGGGCGTACCCACCAGCAGCTGGCCCAAAAGCTGCGGAAACACCAGCTTGCAGGTGTTCCAGAACATGACAAAAAACTGGGGGGTGTCCATAAGCAGCTGTAAAAGCGGCTGAAAGGTGGGGTAACGGGGCAGCAGCGGCCAGTTGGCATAGCCGGTGGCGCCTTCGTTAAACACCGGGCCTATGTGCATGTTCAGTTCGGCCGTGCTGGTAAGCGCGCCGGTAAACATAAACCACAGGGGCCAGGCTACCAGCAGCACCAGCGCCACCAGAAAAACGGAGGAGAAAAAGTTGCCCGCTTTGCGTTTTATCATGTGTCTTCCTCACCCCATATTCGCTTAAGCAGCAAAATAACGCCCAGCAGCACCAGTGCCAGCAGCACGGCGGCGGCACACAGGCGGCTGATGTCGAGCTGGGTGTACCAGTTGTTGAACAGGTGCTGCAAAAGGTAAATGCTGTTGCTTTCCGGGTAGGCGCCGCCCACAAGGTAGGCCTCGCGGAACACCTTGAAGGTATTGATAAGCGAAAGCACCGTAATAAGGAACAGGGTTGGCAAAAGCCCGGGCAGGGTTACGTGCCAGAAAATTTTCCATTCGTTTGCGCCGTCTACCCGGGCCGCCTCGTACAGGCCCGCGTTGATGTTGTCGAACCCGGACAGCCACAAAATCATGTCGTAGCCGCAGTTTTTCCATAAATAGGTGAAAATAAGCACCCAAAAAGCGGCGTCGGTACCCATAAAGTTGACGGGCTGCCCCCCAAGGGAGACCAGCACATTGTTGAGAATGCCGTTTGAGTGGAACAGGGCCTTCCAAAGCAGCACCACGCTGGCCACCGGAATGGCCATGGTAATAAGGTAGCTGGTTTTAAACCACTTGCCAATTTCCGGCCTTAAGCGGCGCACCAGCACCGCCATTACCATGCTGATGACAATAAGCAGCGGCACGCAAACCGAAACAAACCGCGCCGTATTGGCCGCCGCAATTTGAAAACCGGGGTTTGAAAAAACCGAAATAAAATTGTCTATTCCCACAAACCGGTTGCCAATGGCGGTAAAAAAGCTGCGGCGCACCGTATCTACAAAGGGAAACAGTACAAAAATGCAAACACCAACAAGGCTTGGCGCCATAAACAGCCAAGCCGTGCGGGTTTGCTTTTTTGAATAATGCACCTTGGGGCGCACTGCCCCGGCGGGGTTACTGTCTTTCCGCAAAATAGAGCTCCGTTTCTTTCACAATTTGGCTTACCGCTTCTTCCAGGCCAATGGTGCCGGCGCAGTAGCTTTGCACCGGTTTGTAAATAACAGAACGGAGGTAGTCGTTGGCATAGAAGGGGGTTTGCAGGCTGTTGATAACCCCCTCATAATCGTAGGGCAGCATGCTTATTTTTTCTGAGCTGGTAATATACATTTCGGTTGCCATGTAATTTTCGTACTGGGTTTTAAAGGCCGCCTTGGAAACGGGGAAGCCGTTGCCCATATCGTGCTTTTGCACTTCCTCGCCCAGCATTACCTGTACAAAGCTGCGGGCCAAATCGGCCTGTTTGCTGGTGGTGGTAACCCCCGCAATGTTTTTGGGCACATACACGCCCTGGGCAAGCCCGGGGGCGCTGGCGTAAGAGGGGTTCATGGGGGGAAGCGTTGCCTCGGCCTGCTCTTGCTGCCCGCTTTCAGAACCGCCTGTATACCCATACGACGGCATTGCGCTGTAGTAAATGGAGAGGGGAATATTGGTAAGAATGTTCAGGGAGGTTAGGTTTGAGTAGCCCAGCCTGCTTTGCCGCTGGGTGTAGCGGTTCAGGGTTTGCGAGTATTCGTAGCTGGCATACCCCATGGTGGAATAGCCGTAGGAGCCCCCCATGCTTGCATTGTCGGGGGAGGCAAGCTGGTACTTGTCGGAAACCTGCTTTAAAGCGGTTAAAAAAGCCGAAAGCTGCTGTTGGTCTATTCCCTTTTTCTCGCCAAAAATAGCGGGGGCGCTGCTGGTGTAGAAGGTGTTGAACATATCGTCGAGGGAATCGAAGTACAGCGTGGGCTGTTCTTCGTCCGCCTTGGGGCGGTCCATTTCCGCATAATAGGCATTCTGCTCTTCTTCGGTCCACTCGGGGTTCCATTCCTGGTAGGCGGGAAGATCCGCCCCATTTTGAATGGCGCTTACCAGCGAATCCAGGCTGGTGAAATTCTCTACATAGCCCTTTTCGCCAAACATGGTGGGCACCGTAAAGTTTGTGGGCACGGCATTCAGCTTGCCGTCGGTTTGCATGGGGGCAAACAGCTGCTGGTACAAATCGGCATTGTCTTTTACAAGGCTTGTCAAATCTTCCAGCACGCCTTTTTCAATAAAGCTTTCCACCGGCAGGCCGTCCAAAATAAGCACATCGGGGCCGGTGCCGTTCAAAAGCTCGGTATTCAGGGCGCGCAGGGCGTCCTCTTCGGTTTTTGCCGTATCGCCGCTTTCAGAGGTGCTTGCGCCGCCCATTCTGCCGGAATACAGCATTCCGCTTGTGTCGGCGGCAAACGCCGTTTCATATTCCAGGGTTACTTCGGGGTTTTGGCGCTTAAACTCTGAAAGGGCAAGGCGCACCGAATAATTGTCGTACAAAGAGTATATTTTAATTTTATTGTCGGAGGAGGCAAGGGCCTCGTCGCTCCAGGTATAGCGAAGCAGCTTGCCGGTGGTAATGTTGGAGCCGCTTTCCGAAACCGCCATTAAAAACGCCTTGTCTTCGGCGTTATATATTACGGAACTGATGCCGTACAGCGGCGAGCCATAGGTGTAATTGATACCGTCCATAACCGGCTCGGCCTCGGTGGCGCCGGGCGCGTACTTGTCCATGCCGCGGGCGGTTACCGAGTAAAAGTTGTTGTCGTCGTCTACAAGGGCCGAGGACATGTAGTTGCCCTGCAAAACCTGCTGCATAATTTCGTCGGAGGGGAGGTTGGCATTTTGAACAGGGGTGCCGTCTGCAAGGTTCACGGCATTTACGCCCCCGTCGGCGGTGGTTACAAACAAAATGCTGCTGTTGTAATACATCTGCCAGCCGCTAAAGTCCAAATCGTACAGCTTCTGGCCGGTTTTGGCATCGTATACGGCCTTGCGCTCGGTAGAGTTCCAATCGAAATTGGGGTCGTTCATTTGCTCTTCGGTTGGGTTTACGCTAAAGCTGATGTAAACTCTGTCGCCGGGCAGCGTTTGCAATGTATTGAAATACGCTGCGGTGCCCTCTGCCACAAGCGCATCATAATCCGGCACCGAAAAGGGCGTTTTTGTGCCATCGGGGCCAACGCGCAGTAGCTGGCTGGTTTGGGTGCCCATTGCACCCTTGCCGTCTGCCTCCTGGCTTTGGTCGTACACGGTGGTGTCTATGCGCACCAGCGCATCGCCGTTGCTAAGGGGAAGAAGGTCGTTCATATACACTTCTTCGGGAGGGGTTTGCCCGTTTTGGTAATAAGAGGAATAATCGTTCACATATTCCTTTGTCCAGCTCATGTCCTGTTGCTGCCAGCTTTTGCCGTCATCGGTGCTGCGCCAGCGCATATAGGTGGTGGTGGAATTGTTGCCCGTTCCCCAATCCAGCGAAATCAAATCCAGCACACCGCCGCCAAAGGAAACAAAATTTTGGGGGTAGCCCTTCAGTCCCTCGGGGGAGATGTCCTCCTCTACGTAGCGGCCATACACCGCGTTGCTGAGGCCATCACCGGAACAGGCCGCCAATATGGGCAGCAAAAGAAGTGCGCACAGCACCAGCGAAAGTGCAGTTTTGAAGCGTTTCATTGTATCTCTCCTTGTTTTTGGTTTTTCCAAAACCGCGGGGCGCCGCCCTGTTGTTTTGGCCGCCGCCAAACGGTACAAAGCCATTCATTGCCACAGGCCC
>JBKEBR010000183.1:0-7664 GCA_047973285.1 Oscillospiraceae bacterium
AGGGTAGGGCATGCCGTGGCACAGGGTGGCGGTTTCCAGTGCCACAACAGGGCTGCCGCCCTGCAGGGCCTTTTGCACCTCTGGCAAAACAACAAGAAGGTTTTTTAGCTTGTCCATAATTGCAAGGCTCCCTGGTTGAAGTACGGCGTAAGCGCCGGTAAGCGAAAAGGTGGCGTACGGCGAAAAATAAAGATGGGGGTGGGAATGCGCGAAAAACCCGGTGCCCCGCTGGCGGCGGCGTGGCACTTCGCTTTACCCCGGCGGCAGCCGCGCCGCAAACCAAAGTGCCGGGCAAACAATATTTGGCTGCGGTGCGCCGGCCCTGCGGCAGGGCCCCGTGCGCAAATGCCTTTTAAAAGCATTCAGGCGGCATGCCTGTAAACACGCCGCCTGAAAGGCAAAACAATATTACCGGGCCAGCAATTCCTTTGCCTTTGCCACAAGGTTTTCGGCGCACAGGCCAAATTCCTTCAGCAACACGGCGCCGGGGCCGGAATGCCCAAATTCGTTGTTTACGCCAACCCGCAGCACCGGCACGGGGAAGTGCTCTGCAAGGGCGCTGCAAACCGCTTCGCCAAGGCCGCCAATAACGCTGTGTTCTTCGGCGGTTAAAATGCGGCCGGTTTCTTTGGCGGCTTTTACAACAATATCGGTGTCCAGCGGCTTAATGGTGGGCATGTTAATTACCCGCGCGTGAATGCCCTCGGCGGCCAGCTGCCGGGCGGCCAGCACGGCCTCGTAGGCCATAAGGCCGGTGGCCACAATGGTAAGGTCGGTGCCGTCTTGCAGCATTTCTCCCTTGCCTATGGTAAAATGGTAGCCCTCTTCGGTGTGGAAAACGGGGGTGGCAAGGCGGCCAAAGCGCAGGTACACCGGGCCGTCGTGCTCATAGGCGGCCTTTACGGCGGCCCGCGCCTCCACGTCGTCGGCCGGGCAAATAACCACCATGCCGGGAATGGCCCGCATCAGGGCAAAATCTTCGTTGCACTGGTGGCTGGCGCCGTCCTCGCCAACGCTTATGCCGCCGTGGGTGGCGCCAATTTTAACATTCAGGTGGGGGTAGCCAATGCTGTTGCGCACCTGCTCAAAGGCGCGGCCCGCCGCAAACATGGCAAAGGTAGAGGCAAACGGCACAAGCCCGGTGGTGGAAAGCCCCGCTGCCGCGGCCATCATATTGCCTTCGGCAATGCCGCAGTTAATGTGCCGCTCGGGAAATTCTTTTTTAAAAACAATGGTTTTGGTGGCCTCGCTTAAATCGGCGTCCAGCACCACAAGGTTCGGGAGTTCTTTTCCAAGGGCGGCAAGCGCCTTGCCGTAGCTGTCGCGGGTTGCAATTTTCTGTAAATCAGCCATTGGCCTGCCCCTCCAATTCTTTGTACTGTGCTTCCAGTTCGTCCAGGGCGGCCCGGCATTCCTCGTCGTTGGGGGCCTTGCCGTGCCAGCTTGCCTTGTTCTCCATAAAGCTTACGCCCTTGCCCTTTACGGTGCGGGCCACAATGCAGGTGGGCCTGCCCTTTACGGTGCGGGCTTTGGCCAGGGCCTCGTCCACCTCGTCCAGGCTGTTGCCGTTCACCGTAAATACCTCAAAATTAAAGGCTTCCAGTTTTTTGTCTATGGGCTCGGCGTTCATAACCTCGGCGGTGGCGCCGTCTATCTGCAAGCCGTTTACATCAATAATAACACACAGGTTGTCCAGCTTGTGGTGGGCGGCAAACATAAAGGCCTCCCAGCATTCGCCCTCTTCTATTTCGCCGTCGCCCAGCAGGGTATACACCCGGTTTTGGGCGCCCTGCAGCTTTGCGCCCAGAGCCATACCGGCGGCGGCGCTTACGCCCTGGCCAAGGCTGCCGGTGCTCATGTCTACCCCGGGGGTAAGCCGCATGCTGGGGTGCCCCTGCAAATGGCTGCCAACATGGCGCAGGGTTTTTAAATCTTCCAGGGGGAAAAAGCCGCGGTTGGCAAGGGTGGAATACAGCCCCGGCGCGCAGTGCCCCTTTGAAAGAACAAACCTGTCGCGGGTGGGCAGGTGGGGGTTTGCGGGGTCTATCGACATCTCTTTAAAATAAAGGGTGGTGAAAATTTCGGCTGAGCCAAGCGAGCCGCCCGGGTGGCCGGACTTTGCGGCGTGGGTGGCCACAATAATGCCCTGCCGTATTTTGCAGGCCGTAAGCTGCAGCCTTTGCTTTTCTTGTGTAGTCATATACCTCTCCTTGCTGTATTCAACATAAATACGGCTGCGCGGCAGCGTTGCTGCCCCACAGCCCGTTTTTGTTGCCGGGCCATACCCAAGCGGCGGCAGCCGGTTGTTTCAATTGCCGCAAACCGCCCGGGAATTATTCCCCAAACACCTTTTTGTAGTCCTGCTGGAATTTTGCAATACCGGCGTCGGTAAGGGGGTGGTTGATCATGGTGTTGATAACGCCGAAGGGAACGGTGGCAATGTGCGCACCGGCCAGGGCGCAGTCGGTAACGTGAATGGGGCTGCGCACGCTGGCGGCAATAATTTCGGTTTCAATGCCATGGGTGTCAAAAATATCCACAATGGTTTGAATCAAATCAATGCCGGGGGTGGAAATATCGTCCAGCCGGCCCAAAAAGGGCGAAACATAGGCGGCGCCCGCGCGGGCGGCCAGCAAAGCCTGGTTTGCGCTGAACACCAGGGTTACGTTGCAGGGAATGCCCTCGGCGGCCAGCACCTTGGTGGCCTTCAGGCCCTCGGCCGTCATGGGAATTTTAACAACCATGTTGGGGTGTATTTTGGCAATTTCGCGGCCTTCGGCAATCATGCCTTCGGCGTCAACGGTGGTGGCTTTCACCTCGCCGGAGATGGGGCCGTCTACAATAGAGGCAATTTCGGCAATTACCTTTGCAAAATCGCGGCCTTCCTTTGCAATAAGGGAGGGGTTGGTGGTTACGCCGCAGATAACACCCATGTCATTTGCTTTGCGTATTTCGTCTACATTGGCGGTGTCGATAAACAGCTTCATACTATTGCTCCTTTTTGATGGAAGGGGCCCTGCCGGGGCAAAGCCACACCCGAATACATTTACCACCCCAGTATACCATTTATGTTCCCTGCCCGCAACGGAAAAACATACAAAAGCCGGGGCGCGGGCACCCCGGCTTTTAGCCACTTTGGCCCCGCGGCCGGGGGCTTGTCCTATTCGGCAGACTTGAGGGATTCCACCATGTCAATGCTGCGCAGGCGCGGCAGCATTACAAGGTTTACCAGCACGGTGCTCAGCAGGGTAAAAAGCAGGGCCCACACAAAGCTCAGCGGTTCAATGCCCCGGCGGAACATCACCTCGTCTATCTCCACGGTGGAAATAACAAACCGGTGCAGGAAGATGCCCCCCAAAAGCCCCGCCAAAGAGCCAATGCCGGTAAGCAGAATGTTTTCGCGGTACACATAGCTTGCCACTTCGTTGTTGTAAAAGCCCAGCACCTTTAAGGTGGCAATTTCGCGGGCGCGCTCGGTAATGTTGATGTTGGTAAGGTTGTACAGCACCACAAAGGCAAGGGTGGCCGCCGAGGCAATTACCAGCCACACCACCGAGTTCAGGCTTTTCAGCATGTCGTTTACTTCACTGCGGAAAGAGTTTAAATCGCTGGCGCCCGCCACCCCGCTGGTGCCAACCAAAGCGGCCAGCGTGTCGCTGCGGCTCAAGGCGGCCTCTTCGGGCAGCTTTAAAAGCAGGGTGTCGTATTCCGGCGCTTCGCCAAACAGGCTTTGGTAAGCAGAGGGGGTAATGTATACGTAGTTGCGCACATAATTTTCCATAATGCCGGCCACCGTTACCGAAACGGGCTTTTCGTTTGCGCGGTTGATGGAAATGGTGCTGCCCACCTCGGCTCCAAGGCGGGTGGCCAGCTTTTCGGTAACAATTACCCCGTCGCCCTGCGGGAAGGCAATGGGCTGCTGTGCGCTGCGGGTGTGAAAGCTGATGAACTGGTTCAGTGCCGCGGGGTCCTCGGCAATAAACAAATGGGTGGTCATGCCGTTGCTGTTGCCCTGGCTGGTTTGGGCGTCTATTTGAATGCTTTGGGTATACATGCTTTGCCCAAGGCCCGGTAGCAGCTGGTTAAGGGGGGTGTCCTCGGCGGCGGAAGAGGGCTCGCTAAGGGCGGCCACCATATCATATTGGTCAATTTGGCCAAATTGCAGGGGCACAATGCCGGTAATGGCGTCCCGCAGGCCAAAGCCGGTAAGCAGCAGGGCCGTGCAGCCCGCCACCCCCACAATGGTCATAAAAAAGCGTTTTTTATACCGAAACAGGTTGCGGGCGGTAACCTTTTGGCTGAAACCCATGTGCTTCCATACAAAGGGAATGCGCTCCAGCAGCACCCGGGTACCGGCCTTGGGGGCCTTGGGGCGCATCAGCTGGGCGGGCACGCTTTTTAATTCGCTGTAACAGGCGGCCAGGGTGGCCAGGGCCGTGCAGCCAACCACCGTTAAAATGCTGAGGGCAACAAGGCCCCAGTCGGGCGCGGTGGCAAGCGGCGGCATGCGGTACATAATGCGGTAGGCATTCCAAATGGCGGCGGGGAAAAGGGCGGTGCCTGCCGCCACCCCAAAAATGCCGCCCGCCAGGCTGGCAAAGGCCGCGTAAAAAATATATTTAAAGGCAATTGCGCCCTTGCCAAAGCCCAGGGCCTTGAAGGTGCCAATAAGGGTGCGCTGCTCCTCCACCATGCGGGTCATGGTGGTAAGGCAAACCAGGGCGGCAACAAAATAAAAGAACACCGGAATTACCGCGGCCAAAGCGTCAATGCGGTCGCTGTCGGAGGGGAAACCGGAATACCCGGGGTTAGAGGTGCGGGTAAACACAAACCACTCCGGCTGGGCAAGGTCGTTCAATTGCTGCTGCCCGTCGGCAATTTCCGTTTCGGCGTCGGCAATTTTTTGCTCTGCCTCTGCCTTTTGGGTGTTGTATTCCTCTTTGCCGTCGGCCAAGGTTTGCTGTGCGCTGGCAACCTGGCGGCGCGCGCTTGCCAGCTGTGTTTCCCCCTCGGCTATTTGCTGCCGTGCGCTTGCCAGCTGGCCTTCCCCGCTGGCAATTTGGGCGGCAGCGGCCTCCAGCTGGGTTTTTCCGCCGGCCAACTGCTGGGCCGAAGCGTCCAGCCCGGCCTTCCACTGGGCAAGGCCCTCGGCTGCCTGTACAAGGGCGGGCAGGCTGGCCTCCAGTTGCTGGCGGGCGGCGGCAAGGGCGGGGCTTACCCCGGCAGAAACGCCGCCCAATGCAGAGGCCGCCAGGGTGTAGTCCTGCGCCGCCAGGGCCTGTTCAATGGCGGTGGCGCCGCTTTGCAGGGCGGCGGCCTCCGGCGCCATACCCGCGGCGGCAAGGGAGGTGGCCATTTCCCGCATGCCCGCGGTTGCCGCCGCGGCTGTTTGGGCAAAGGTGGCCTTGGCGGTTTCGTCGCCTGCGGCTGCGGCCGGGGCAAGGGCGGTAAGGGCGGCCGCAGCGGTGTCAAACCCGCTTAGCCCCGTTTCCGCCTGGTTCAGCAGGGCTTCGGTGGCGTCGTATTCCGCTTTTTGCTGGTTGTAGCCGGCCAAAGCGGCCTGGTACTGGGCCAGCTGGCTGTTGTAGGCGGCAAGGCCCTCATCGTATTCCGCCTGCTTTTGGGCCAGCTGGTTTTTGCCGCTGGCCAGGGCAGCGTCGCCGCTGGCAAGGGCGGCCCTGGCCTCCTCCAGCTTGGCGGCGTTTTCGGCAATTTCCGCCCGGGCACTTTCAATGTCGCGCTCGCCATCCTCAATTTTTTGCAGCGCCTCGGCCAGCTTTTCATCGGCTTCGGCCCTGGCGTCGGCCAGCTCCTGCCGGGCGGTGGCCAGCGTTTCGCTGCCCTCGCTGTACAGCTGGGTATAGCGCAGGGTGCTTTGGGTTTTTCCCAGGGTTTCAAGGCTGGCGGTGCCGCTGTCTATAAGGCTTTCATAGGCTGCCGAAAAGCTGGAAAGGCCTTCGGCCCCCCACGCCGTAAGAAAAATTTCGGTATAAACCTCCCCGGTAAAGCTGCTTTGGGGCACATACAAAAAAAACGAGAGGCTGCCGTCGCCAATGGTGGTGTTGCCCCGCTGAAAAGAAATATAGCTTGGCGAAGAAGCCCTGCCCACCACCGTAAATTCCGTGGTGCTCAGCAGCTCCAAGCTTTGCTCGGTGTTTTTATTTGAAATTTTCAGGGTGTCGCCCAGGGCGTAGCTTGTGGCCGAATCCACCAGGCACTCGTTTGGGGCGGTGGGCAGGCGGCCTTCGGTTACCACTGGGCGGTTCAAATAATCGGGGTTTGTTTCCGCCGTGTCTGCGGGCAGGGCCAGAAGGCGAACGGCGGCCTCGGCGTCGGGCATGTCCACCAATACATCCAGCCCCTGGGTGGCCATCACATTCTGCACATCGGGCAGGGCGCGCAGGGCGCTTACATCCGCATCGGTAAAGCCAAGGGGGGAAAGCAGCCGGTAGTCCATAAGGTGCTGGGCGGTGTAGTAGGTGTCGGCCGTGGTTCGCATGCCGGGGCCGGTGGCCTTCAGCCCCGAAAAGAACCCCGCGCCCAGTGCGGTAATGGCAAAAATAGCCGCAAAGCGGCTGGCAGAGGAGCGTATCTCCCTCTGAATATTTTTCCTGAGAGATTTTTTTATCATGCTACCACTCTATTTCCTCTACCGCTTTTGGGTTTTCATTGGTGCGCACACTGGAAATTTGCCCGTTTTTAACCTTGATAACCCGCTGGGCCATTTGGGTAATGGCAGTGTTGTGGGTAATTAAAACAACCGTCATGCCCGAGGCCCGGCTGGTTTGCTGCAGCAGCTTTAAAATTTGCTTGCCGGTTTCGTCGTCCAAGGCGCCGGTGGGCTCGTCGCACAGCAAAAGCTTGGGGTTTTTGGCAAGGGCGCGGGCAATGGAAACCCGCTGCTGCTCGCCGCCCGAAAGCTGGGCGGGGAAATTGTTGATGCGGTGGGCAAGGCCCACCTGCTGCAAAACCGTTTCGGCGTCCAGCGGGTCGCGGCAAATTTCAGAGGCAAGCTCCACATTTTCTTTGGCGGTAAGGTTTTGCACCAGGTTGTAAAACTGGAAAACAAACCCAACGCCGTACCGGCGGTAAGAGGTAAGCTGCTTTGCGCTGAAATGGGAAATTTCCTGCCCGTCTATCAGTATTTTGCCGCTGGTGCAGGTGTCCATGCCGCCAAGAATATTCAAAATGGTGGTTTTACCGGCCCCCGAAGGCCCCACCACCACGCAAAACTCGCCTTTTTCCACGCCAAAGGTTACGTCGCTTACGGCCTTGGTTTCCACCTCGCCGGTTTTGTATATTTTGCTCACGTCTTCAAAATCAATGTACTGGCCCATTGTGCGCCCCCAAAATTATAAATTGCAATACCTTAATATATAGCATACAGTACAATTAATAGCAAAAAAATGTGTGTAAAAGGTAAAAAATGAATTGGTTTTCGGCGGGGCGCCAAAACGGCCAGGCCGGTAGAAAGCCGCGCCAAAAGCGAAAAAAGGCGGTATTCGCGCGTTTGCGCGAATACCGCCATTACAGCAACCGTTTAAAAATTAGAACGCGGGAACAACAACGCCGTTGTATTTTTCAAGAATGAACTGGCGAATTTCTTCGCTTTGCAGCGCGGCAATCAGGGCTACAATTTCGGGGCGGGTCTCATCGCCGCTGCG
>JBKEBR010000184.1:0-1749 GCA_047973285.1 Oscillospiraceae bacterium
AAGCAGGCGCTTGGCGTGCTGAATGCGAACCTCATGAATATATCGCAGCAGGCCAATATGGGTTTCTTCTTTAAAGCGGCGGCTGAGGTAAGAGGGCGTAATATAATTAAGCGCGGCCAGTTCTTCCAGGGCAAGTGGTTTCGCGTAATTTTCGTGGATATAGGCGATTGTATTTTCTATAATAGGGCTATAGGCAGTTGCACCCAGCAGCGCCCCCGCTGTTTTAGACACCACATCCAAAATTTGCCCGGGGGAGCTGGAATTTTCAATTTGGCTCAACAAAGTGGGCACCTTGCTGTAGTCGTTTAAGGTGCTGTAGCCTGCCGCCACAATGCGCTTTGCAGAGGTGCGCAATACCTCTATGGGCAAGCGGTACATTTGGGCTATTTTTTGAAATTGGTCGAGCTTTTCCATTAACATTGCCGCATCCCGGCGGTAAAACTCCAGCAAAAGTTCATGCTCCAGCAAAACCAGCATGTCGCTTGCCAGTGCGGCGCCCTCGTTTAACTGTTCGTCGGAAATTGCGATATAAGGCGGAAACCAATAGCACCGCCCCAAATTTTTTTTTGCCGCTTGCCAGCGTTCGCTAATAAGAGAAACAGAGGGGATATTGTCTATTACAATAGCTTGAAAAGGCCCGGCAGCAGTTGCTTTAAGGGCTTCCAACAGAGGAAGAAGAAAATCCCGGGAAGCTTCCGTATCGATATTCAGCAGGGCGCACAGCGTGGTTGCTTCCGTTTGCGCCAATGCCGGCGCCGCTTTGCGGGGCAGCAGCAAAGACAATGCGGCAAGGCAGGGGCCGGTATTTTGTATTCCTGTAAAAAATATAAGCATAAAACAGGGGCCATTTAAAATAAGGTTGAGGTGCAGGGCTCTTTGCGTAAAATTTTGTAAATTTCGCGGGCCCTCCAACAGCTCCCGCATTATTTGGTTTTGCAGAAAAAGATAATCATTTCCTGTCAAATCTTTCTCTTCGCTCACAGGGGTTTTTTGGGCAAGTTCTTCTTCAATTTTTTGTTTTACCGCCACAACGGCCTTCAGTATTTCTTCGGGGTTGGAATTTTTTAAAACATAATCGCTTACGCCAAACTTAATAGCGGAAAGTAAATATTCCCTGTCGCTATAGCCAGATAAAAAAATGATTTTGCAGGCGGGAAGGTCTTTTTGTATTTTTTCCGCAAGCTCCATACCAGACATTCCCGGCATACGGATATCTGTGAGGATAATGTCTGGGTGAAATTCCATTGCTTTCGCGAAAGCTTCCTGGCCGTTAGCGGCTTCGCCCACAACTTCAATTCCTTCTTTTTTCCAATCGATATAGTGGTGAATGCCTTTGCGAATAATTGCTTCGTCGTCTGCAACCAATAGTTTAATCATTCTTGCTCCGCCTTTTTGTCTGTAATGGGCATGCGTACGCTAAAAACAGTACATCCATCCTTTATTTCATAGGTGATGCCGTAGCTGTGTCCAAAATGCAGGTGCAGCCGCTCCATCACATTTCGCAAACCAATTGATTTTCCGTCATAATGGGAATGGTTTTTCAGCAGGCGGTCTACGGCGGCGCCATCCAGCAGGGCGGCGCTGTCTTTTACCTCATACACAAGGTCGCTTTCTTCGGTATAAATATTAATTTCAACAGTGCCGCCGCCGCACTTATCTATTCCATGCTGAATTGCATTTTCCACAAGCGGCTGTAAGATAAGCTTGTTCACATATACAGGGTAGAGCTCTTCCCGGCATTGTATGTCC
>JBKEBR010000185.1:0-7146 GCA_047973285.1 Oscillospiraceae bacterium
CCACCGCCGCACAGCCGGCCACAGTACCACCCCACACAATTTTTGTTTTAACTATACCACAAAAATAACGGTGTGTCATTAAGTAAGTGCTTTATTTGCACGCTGGCTTCGGGGCGAGGAAAGGCAATTGCATGGCTTGGCCGCGGGGGCTTTGTGCGTTTGCAGGGCGGTGCCGCTGGTGCCTGCGGCAGGGCGCAAAAGCGAACCGCATGCCCGGGCGCCCTGCCGCCGCAGGGCCTTTTACAAAAAGCCGAAGGCGGCGGCCCCGGCAAGCGGCTTGCCCTAAAAAACACACAATGCCGGGCTGCCCCTGCCCACCTTTGTGTGGGGCGGTGCAGCGTGTGGCGCATGCCGCGCGGGGCCCGTGGTGCCGCATTCCAAAAGGCGGCAAACACCGGGCATAAAGCAAACGGTGCGGCGCGCGGCGCATAAGGCTGCGGCGGCGCGCCGCCGGCGGCGGGGGCAGGCCGCCGCGCGGGGTGGCAAAGCCGGGGGCGGTTGTAAAATTTTATTTTTTACAGCAATATTTTAGGGTTTTTGCCCCCAAACGCTTGCGCAAAAAGGCGGGGAACGGTATACTGTTTTTAGTAGCTTTGCCCGGCGGCAGGTTTTTCGGGCAGGCAAAGTAAACGGTGAGAGGCCGAAAGGGGGAGAGAGCAGGTGGATATCAGTGCCCGAAGTTGCGGCGTGGACAATGAACCTCCCTTATGCGGAAAAGCCGTTGCTCTCTTGCTTGCAGGCAACCCCGGCAGGTGCGTGTAAAAACGCCTGCCCTGCCCTGCTTTGGTTTTTTTGCGTAATTAGCCCCGTGGGTGCGGCCCCTTGCGGCTGCCGTGCCGGGCTGTAAAAAGAGGATTTGTTCGCGCTGTATATGCCCGGCTTTGGCCGCAGGCGTATATGGTGCTTTTTTGTTGCCCGAAAATAAACGCACGGCGGAAAGGAGGCGGAAAAATGAGCCTGGAAGAGCAAACCGAATTGCTGCGGCAGCTTCTGGAAGAAAAAAAATACAGCGCCCTGCGCGCCCAGTTTGCCGAAATGAACGAAGTGGACCTGGCCCATTTTATTGAAAGCCTGCCCACCGAGCAGGCCACCGTGGCCTTCCGCACCCTGCCCAAAGACGCCGCCATGGATGTGTTTGCCGAGCTGGACGCCGATACCCAGCAGCACATTATTACCAGCATTACCGACCAGGAAATTGCCGCCATTATAGACGATTTGTGGGTGGACGACGCGGTGGATATGCTGGAGGAAATGCCCGCCGCCCTGGTAAAAAGGGTGCTGCGCAACTCTTCGGCCGAAACCCGCGCGCTCATCAACCAGTTTTTGAAGTACCCTGAAAACTCCGCCGGCAGCATTATGACGGCGGAATACGTGGACTTGCGCAAAAGCATGACGGTGGAGGACGCCATTAAGCGGCTGCGCCGCATTGGGGAAGACAGGGAAACCATTTACACCTGCTATGTAACCGACGAAACCCGGGTGCTGCAGGGCGTGGTTACCGTGCGGGATTTGCTGCTGGCCCACGACAGCCAGACGGTGGAGGAAATTATGGAGCCGGATGTAATTTCGGTTGCCACCACCGAAGACCAGGAGGAGGCCGTGCGCCTGCTGGCCAAATACGATTTAATTGCCCTGCCGGTGGTGGACGCCGAAAAACGGCTGGTGGGCATTGTAACGGTAGACGACGCCATGGACGTTATGCGGGAGGAAGACACCGAGGACTTTCAAAAAATGGCGGCCATGGCCCCCAGCGAGCGCCCCTATTTAAAAACCGGGGTGCTGGCCCTTGCCTGGAACCGCCTGCCCTGGCTGCTGTTTTTAATGGTAAGCAACATGCTGGTGGGGCTAATTTTGGGGCACTATTCCCCCATATACGCCGCCTTTCCGCTGCTGGTAACCTTTATTCCCATGCTAACCGGCACCGGCGGCAACGCGGGCAGCCAAAGCAGCACCATGATTATACGCGGCATGGCGCTGGGCGAAATTCGCATTCAAGACTTTTTCGCCGTTATGTGGAAGGAGCTGCGGGTAAGCCTGCTTACCGGCGGGGTGCTGGCGGTGGTAAATTTTGCGCGGCTGGTCATTACCTACCCGAACGACCCGGTTATTTGCCTGGTGGTTTCCCTTTCGCTCATCGGCTCTATTTTTGTGGGCAAGACCATTGGCGGCGTGCTGCCCATGGTGGCCAAGGCCTGCCGCATAGACCCCGCCATGGTGGCCGCCCCCATGATAACCACCATTGTGGACGCCGCCGCCCTTGTGGTGTATTTCAACGTGGTTCAAATATTTTTGCCCCTGTAATGCGGCCGGGCGCTGTGCCAGCCTGCGGGCAGTTTACTGAAAGTGCAAGCTGAACTGCCAACGTTTGCGCTGTGGCGCCCCCCGAAAAACATTGGGGCGCGCTGCCAAGGCCGGGGCTGCGGGCCATACAAAACAATTTTTAAAGCAACAACACAATGGAAGGAAAGGAGGTGCCTGCTATGCGCAACCAAAACAGGGAGGTGCGCCTTGCCCTGCTGCTGGGCCAGCGGAATTACCACGCCCTGCGGGCGGCCCTGGCGGATATGAACGATGTGGACATTGCCCATTTTATTGAAGAGCTGCCCGACGAGCAGGCCACCCTCACCTTCCGCACCCTTGCCAAAGACCAGGCCATGGACGTGTTTGCCGAGCTGGACGCCGACACCCAGCAGCACATTGTGAATTCCATTACCGACCGCGAGCTTGCCGCCCTGATGGACGATTTGGCGGTGGACGACGCGGTGGATATGCTGGAGGAAATGCCCGCCGCCCTGGTAAAAAGGGTGCTGCAAAACTCTTCCCCCGAAACCCGCCAGCTCATCAACCAGTTTTTGAAGTACCCCGACAATTCCGCCGGCAGCATTATGACGGCGGAATACACCGACCTGCGCCGCAGCATGACGGTGGAGGACGCCATTAAGCGCATACGCCGCACCGGCGGAATGAAGGAGACCATTTACACCTGCTATGTGGTGGATGAAACCCGCTTTTTAGAGGGCGTGGTTACCGTAAAAGACCTTCTTTTGGCCCACGACAGCCAAACGGTGGAGGAAATTATGGAGCCGGATGTAATTTCGGTTGCCACCACCGAAGACCAGGAGGAGGCCGTAAAGCTGCTGGCCAAGTACGATTTAATTTCGCTGCCGGTGGTGGACGCCGAAAAGCGGCTGGTGGGCATTGTAACGGTAGACGACGCGGTGGACGTTATTCAGGAGGAAGCCACCGAGGACTTTGAGAAGATGGCGGGCATTGCCCCCAGCGAGCGCCCCTATTTGAAAACCGGGGTGCTGGCCCTCTCTAAAAACCGCATTCTGTGGCTGCTTATTTTAATGGTGAGCGGCATGATAACCGGGGCCATTCTGGGCAATTTCGAGGCGGCCTTTTCGGCCTTTCCGCTTTTGGTAACCTTTATTCCCATGCTAACCGACACCGGCGGCGACGCGGGCAGCCAGGCCAGCACGCTGGTAATACGCGGCATGGCCGTTGGCGAAATAGAGATGAAGGACTTTTTGCGGGTGGTGTGGAAGGAGGCCAGAATCAGCGTGCTGATTGGCATTCCGCTGGGGCTGGTGAACGTTGTTCGCATTCGGCTGAACTACCCCGATTCCCACCCCATGGTGGCGGTAATTGTTTCGCTGGCCATGGTGTGCACCATTGTGCTGGCCAACACCATTGGCGGCATTTTGCCCATGGTGGCAAAGCTTTTCCGCATCGACCCGGCCCTGATGGCGGCCCCGCTTATTTCCACCCTGGTGGACGCCTGCTCGCTGATTATTTACTTTACCATTGCCGTGCTGCTGCTGCCCATGGGCGGCGCCTAGCGCCCGGCGTGCCGAAAGGAGAAGGGCCCTATGCCGCCTGTAGAAAACCGCCCCGCCATTGGCCTGCACTCGTTTGTGCTGGACTGTAAAAACCCCGCCGCCCTGGCGCAGTTTTACGCCGGGCTGCTGGGGGGCCGCGCCGTGCCCGAGGCAGAGGGCTGGTACGATGTTTTTGTGCCGGGCTGCGGGGTGCACCTTTCCCTTCAGCGGGACGAGGACTACCGGCCCCCCGCCTGGCCCGCCGCCGAAGGCCAGCAGCAAATGGCCCATTTGGATTTTATGGTGCAAAACCTGCGGCAGGCGGTAAGCTATGCCCTTTCGCTGGGGGCCACCGCCGCGCCGGTGCAGTTTTGCCAGCCGGAGTGGGAGCACCAGTGGACCACCCTGCTGGACCCGGAGGGCCACCCCTTTTGCCTGTGCCTGCCGTAGGGCGGCCCGCCCGCCGTGGCCTTTTGCGGGGGCAAAACGGCGCGGGGGCTTTTGGCGCGGCGCGGCAGAAAATTTCACTGCAAAAACACAAGTTTCCATGGCTGTTGTTCGGTTTTTGCTTGCGTTAACTATACATGGGTGGTATAATTTAAACAAGCATCAGCACCAACGTTGGCACCAAAGGTGCAAGCTGGTGTATTTTACCGGCGGCGGAGCCGGCAGCCTGCTGCAATGTGGAGGCAATGCCTTATTTTCAGCAAGGCACCCCCCTTTTTCTGCTGTTTGCCGTTTGCTTTACGCAGCCTTTTGGGGAAACAAAAGGCCCGCCGTACCGAATGAAGGAGAGAGAACTATGTCTGTTGCTGTTACTGCCGCGAACTTTGAAAATGAAGTTTTGAAAAGCGACAAGCCCGTACTGGTAGATTTTTGGGCAAGCTGGTGTGGCCCCTGCAAAATGATGGGCCCCATTATTGACCAGATTAGCACCGAGCACCCCGAGTATAAAATTTGCAAGGTGAATGTAGACGAAGAGCAGGCCCTGGCGGCCCAGTTCAGCGTTATGAGCATTCCCACTGTAATTGCCTTTAAAGGCGGGCAGAAGGTTGGCCAAAGCGTTGGCTTTGTGCCCAAGGAAAAGCTGCTGGCCCTGCTGTAAACAATAGCCAAAAACCTGTAAAAGGCACCGCGTTTGCGGTGCCTTTTTGTGTGTGTTCAGGGCCAGCCTTAACAACGCGGCCCTTGAAAACCTGCCCGCCGCAAATGCGGCGCTTTTTTTGTGTGTGTAGAGCCAACCTTAACAACGCGGCCCTTGAAAACCTGCCCGCCGCAAATGCGGTGCCTTTCTTGTATTCGGCGCCACCCGGCGGGCGGCGCCGAACAGGCTTTTGCCGGGGGTGGGTTTTTACGCCTTTTTGATACCTTTCTGCCAGGGAAAGGGCCTGAAAAAAGCCGCCGAAGAAAATACGGCGGCTGGCTGTGCGGGGCAGCAGTTTGGCAAAAACGGCGTGCCAAAGCGGCATATTTTTTTGCCCGGCGCGAAGGGCGGGCCCCCGTTTGCGCCGGTGAGGGGTTGTTTGCGGCCTGCCGGTTTTGGCGGGCGTTTGCGCGCCCTACCCCGCCAGCAGAGCGACCATGGTTTGAATGGCCAGCTGCTTTGCAAAGCCTTCCTGCTTTGGGGAAACCTTTTTTTGAATGTGGTTGTGGCACACCTGTTCCATTATGCCGTAGCAAAGGCGTATTCTTTCCGGCAGGTGGCTTTGGCTGCTGCCGGCCGCCGCCAGCAGGCCGCCAACAAGCCGCAGGGTGTTATTTTCAAATTCGTTGAAGGCCCGCGCAACCTCCGGCTCCAAATAAGACAACGCCAGAAATTCGTTGTGCGCCTCGCTGCTCATGGTGTGGGAGGCAATCAACCTGTCCAAAATTTGTTCCAGTGTGGCGGGCAGGGTTTGTTTGCCCGGCGGCAGGGCCAATAGGGGGGCAAGCTGCTGCGACAGGCCATGGAGGTACAGCGCAACCACTTCAAGCAGAATGTCTTTTTTGTTTTGAAAGTAGCTGTACACAATGCCGGTGGAAACCCCCGCCTCTTTTGCAATTTCGGCGGTGTTTGTTTTGAAGTAGCCCTGCGCGCAAAACAACGTGTAGCTTGCGGCAACAATGGCCTGCTTTGTTTCTTTTGCCCGCTTTTGCCGCGGCTGCCGTATGGTATTCTGCGCCATAAATTCCCCCGTTGTATTTCCTGCGGTTTTGTTTTTATTGTAAGGGAAGCGCAGCCCAAAAGCAACAAATATGAAAATTAATTCATATTTGTTGACAGGGTGGCAGGCTTGCGCTATTATAAATATGAAATAAATTTCATGTTTATAAAGGGGAGACGAGTGGTATGTTTAAACAAAAGCCAACGTACAGGCAGTACAGCGCCTACCTTATTTTTATGCTGGCGGCCTGCGGCGGCGCGTTTATTTGGCAGCTTTGCTTGCCGCAGCTGGGCGGGCAATTCACCAGCTGGGGCAGCGCCCCGGGCTGGCAGCGGGAAATTGCCCTGTGGAACACCGGCCTTATTGTTGCCATTGTGGCATCGCTTGTAAAGCGAAACACAGAGTACGCGAAAATACTGGTAATACAGGCAACCGTTCTTTGCTGGGTTTTGGGTGTGAACCATTTGGTTTCGTTTGTGCAAAACGCTTCGGCCCAATACCTTCTTCATATTATGGGTGTGTTCGAGGTGCTGCTGCTGGGCGGAATATGGGGCCTGGTGCTGGTTTGCCGCCTGCTGTTTGCGGGCAAAGCAGCGCAAAGCGGGGCGGGGCGGGCCGCAAAATAACGCCGCCCTTTGGCGGCGCGCCAAATAAAAAAGCCGCCTTGGCGGGCAAAAAGGGAAAAGAGCGGGCCGCAGGCCCGGCCCTGTTTTGAAGGCCCCGTGTGGGCGGCTAATTTGGCAGGCGGCACCCGCACGGGCGCCAGAGTGTCAGGGGGCTGATGTGCCGAACAGGGCGGCGGGCGCGGCAGAATGCAGCGGCCCTTTGGCGGCGCGCCTACGACGGCTATGTCGGTGGTTTCGCTTGGCAAACACAAACAAGAACAAAAAGCGCGCTCCCTCCGGGAACGCGCTTTTAACATAATGCAATTTAGTAAAATGCAGAAAGGCGCTGCCTGTGGTATGGAAAACCCGCAAGGGCAGGCAAACAATGGGGCCGGGCTTTGGAACAGGCCCGGCCTTATTTTGGTAAACCCGTGCGCAGGGCGTAAAGTACCAAGCCCCGCCGGAGGAACACAAAAAGGAAAAGCCCCCGGCGCGTGCCAAACAGGCCAAAGCGGGCAAATGCTGCCAAGGCAGGCGCGAAGCGAGCGCCGCAGGGTTATTTAGACCCACGCCCCC
>JBKEBR010000186.1:0-12778 GCA_047973285.1 Oscillospiraceae bacterium
ACCATTCCAAAAGCCGCCCCCGCAAAAATGGCGCTGTCAATTTGGTGAATTTTGCTCTCGCGTATCATGTTGCGAATGGCGGGGGTAAGCACCATAATTTCAAAGGCCGACACCAGCGAGCCGTCTACCGAGGGAATAAGCTGCTGGCTTACCACCGCCCGCAGCACCATGGAAAGCTGGATGCGAATTTGGTGCTGCTGGTTTGAGGGGAAAATATCCAGAATGCGGTCAATGGTGTTGGCGGCCCCCGTGGTGTGCAGGGTGGAAAGCACCAGCTGCCCGGTTTCGGCGGCGGTTACCCCTATTTCAATGGTTTCAAAGTCGCGCATTTCCCCAATTAAAATAACATCGGGGCTTTGCCGCAGCCCCGCCCGCAGGGCGCTGGCATAATCTTTCGTGTCTCCGTTTATTTCACGCTGGGTAACCACGCTTTTTTTATGCCGGTGAATAAACTCAATGGGGTCTTCCATGGTTAAAATATGGGCGGCACGCTCGGTGTTTATTTTGTCTACCATACAGGCAAGGGTGGTAGATTTGCCGCTGCCCGCCGGGCCGGTAACCAGAATAAGGCCCTTGCCGGTTTCGGTAAGGCCCATAACCGTTTGGGGAATGCCAAGGCTTACCGGGTTTGGCATGGTAAACATTACAATGCGAATGACCGCGGCAAGGCTGCCCCGCTGGCGAAAGGTATTGGCCCTGAAACGGCCAATGCCCGGCACCGAAAAAGAAAAATCGTCGTCCCCATCCTCCAACAGCCTGGCAATGGGGCGCCCCTTGGTAAGGGCATAAATTTCCTGCACCAGGCCCTCTACCTCGCCCACGGTAAGCGCCGCAGGGCCCTGCTGCTGTATCACCACCGAATCTTTTCGGTAAGACGGCGGGCAACCGGCAATTAGAAACATGTCGGAGGCGCCCATTTGGGTGCCTTGCAGCAATAAATCTGTTAATGCCATAAAAACCTACTCCCTGGCCCTTTATTTTTCACAGGGAACTTTTTTGCCGGCCATTGCTACCCGCCCCAAAGCTGGCCGCCCTGGGCGGGGCTCCATTCCCCTGTAACTTCCGTGTATTGGCCTGTAACCGCATACCGGGCTGTGCCCCCCGGCGCCAGCAACAAAATTTGGGTAACCAACACATGGTTTTCATCAATTTCCAGCGTGTACACAAGGCTGTTTTCCTTGGCCTCTGCTTCGAAGCCCAATTGCACAGCGGCGGCAGCGGCGGTTTTGTAATAGCCCTCCAGCTGCTGCGGGCCCGCGGCATATTCTTGCTGCAGGGCCACCAGAGCATCATCCACTTGGGCAAGCACCCCGGCCATCTCCCCCTCGGCGGCGGAAAGCCCGCTTACCAGGGCAAGGCTTCTTCGGGTAACCTTTTGGTTGCTAATTGCCGCCGTAAGGCTTAAAAGCGCAAGGGTAGAAAAAAACAGCAGCGCAAAAATAACCAGCAGCGACACCGTTCCGGTGCCAATGCCCTGCCTGCGGCCGGCGGGCGCTGCCCGCCGTTTTCTGTCTTCCATCAGGCAAGCCCCCCTTCGCCCGGCCGGTAAACCGCCGTTTCAAGGCGGTAAATTTCGGTTCCGTCGCTGCGGGTGGCCACGGCGGTAATTTGGCTGAGCACCCCGCCCGCCCGCTGCTGGGGCTGTATAAAAAGAGTAACGGTATATACCCCGCCGCCCGCCTGCACCTGCTGCCAGTTTTCGGCGTAGGCAAATGCCAGCCCGCCGCCGGAAAGCGCCTCGCCTTCGGCAAGGCCCGCTTGCCCGCGGGCCCGGTAGGTTTCAACAAGGGCATACATTTCAGAGCCCGCAAGGCTCTCCTCCTGGGTTTGGCGAACGGCCATCGAGGCTTTGCCAAACGCCCCCGCCAAAATGGCCCCTGCAATGCTGAACACCACAATGCAAACCAAAACCTCAACAAAAAATGCCGTGTTCCGATAGGTGGTTTTCATAGGCCGGCCCCCTGCACAAGGGCAACCACCGCGCGGGTATGCACCCCCGCGGGGCTTACAATGGCGGCCTCAAAAAGGCCGTCGCTTGCTATGGAAAACCGGCATTCGGCAATTTGGGCAATTTCCACGCCGCTTTCCATAACCAACTGCCTGCCTGCCGGGCCATAGCTCTCCCGCAGGGCGCCATCATATACAAAAATACAGGTTTCGTAGGGCTGGCCGCCCTGCTGCGAAGCAATTTTCAGCACCTGCACGCCATCTTCTTCCTCAATGGAAATTGCGCCCCGCCGGTTGTTCTGCAAAAGCTTTGTTCGAAGGTAATTGGCCGTTACCACCGAGCCATAGCTGTCGTCTATGCTTTCGTTAATGGCCTTGTATGCCCGCCCGCCCATAACACCCAGCGCCAGCGAGCAAAACGCAAACAGGCAAACCAGGGCAAGCGGCAATAAAAAACCCTCCGCCAAATGCCTTTTATAACCAGCTTTGTCCATAAGGCCCCCCTTTACCGCTCTACCACCACAACATTCGGCATAACATTGCTGGCAAATACCTCGTACCGTACCGCATACTGCTGTGTGTCAATTTGCACCCCGTAGTTTTCCTGAATATAGGCAAAGCTGGGCGGGTAAAACCCTTCGCTTGCATAGCACAGCACGGCCGCCCGCTCTATGGCCTGCCGGGCCGCCGTAACCCCCTCCCGCGAGGTGGCGTTTGCAACCTGGCGCACCCCCAAAAAGGCCGCCGCCAGCATAGCCGCAAGCAGCAAAAGCGCAAACAGCGCGCCGGGCCACTGCCTTTTCAAGGCCTTGCGTTTGTCCATAGGGCACCTCCCCCGCCATTGGGCTGCCAGGCGAAAAATTTTAAAGAATCGCGCTCATTATGTTGATAAGCGGAAGCATTACCGAAAGAAGAATGCTGCCAAGGGTTATGCTTAAAAGGCCCACCAGGGCAGGCTCTACAAGGCCCACCAGCTTGTCTATCCCTTCGCTGGCCTGCTCGGCGTACACCGCCGAAAGGTTTGCCATAGCGGCCTCGGTTTGCCCGGCACGGGCGGCGGAAACCAGAATTTTTGCCTCAAAGCCCGTAAGCACTTCACTTTGCACCATGGCCTTGCCAATGTCCTCTCCCTGCTCCACCGCCTCAAGGCAAACGGGCAGGCGGCTTAGAATGCGCCGGTTGGCCACAAGCACCGCCGCTTTTTGAAGGGCGGCCCCGGCGGGAATGCCGCTTGCCAAAAGCATTTGCAGGCCACCGGTAAGGCTGCTGGCCGAAGCGGCGTAATACACCCGCTCGGTAACCGGTATGGCCTGCACAAGGCGAAACAGAAAAGCCCTGCCTTTTGGAAAGGCATACGCCACAAGGCTGCCCAAAAATACAAACAGCAGCAGGCAGGCCAGCACTATGGCAACCCGGGCCGCCACATTTGCCCCCGCCAGGCTTACGCCGCCCACAACCCCAAGGGATGCAAAAACGCTTTCATACACCGGCAAAACAAAAATAACCAGAAAAAACAGCACGGCGCTCATGGCAACCAGCAGAAAAAACGGCCCGCGCACCGCCGCCTGTACCGCCTGCCCAAGCTCGCTTTGGTGCCGGTAGTAATTTCCCAGGGAGTCAAGGGCCTGCTCCAGCCGGCCGGCCTCCTCGCCCAGCTGCACCATTTCCACCCCGTAGGCGGGAAAGCCGCCTGCCGCCTGCATGGCGGCCCCAAGGGCAAACTCCTGCCCGCTGAACAAGAGGCGTTCCATTTTTTGTGCGGCGGCACCCATGCGCCCCCCGCCGGTATCTTCGGCAATAATTCCGGGGATCTCATTGGCAGGCACCCCGGCACGCAGCAGCATGGCGGCGCTTGCAAAAAACACCGCCAGTTCCTGTGCCGACAACAGTGAATTGCTCTTTTTGTCTGCCATGGCTACCCGTCCTCCTTAATGGACATAAATCTCAGTATAATTTTGGCCGTCGCCTATAAACTGCGCAATGGAAGCATCGCTTCCCGCCGCAAAGGTAAGGTCAATTCTAAACCATTCATTGGGGGCAGAGGGCACCTTTACCGCAATCCAGCCCGTTTCCTCCAGCCAAATCATGTTCCATGCGTGGTACAGGCTTTGGCCGTCGTATTGCACATCCCCTTTAATCAGCTTGCAGGGTATTCCATTGGCCCGCAGCATGGCGGCCACAAGGGCGGCATAATCGTAGCAAATGCCTTTTTTGCTGCTCAGCGTCTCTTCAATATCCGGCACATACCCGGTACTGTTGGTAAGCTCTGCCGCTTTGGCCGTGTCGTAGCTTATGTTTTCAGCAACCCAGTAATACACCTGCTGCACAACCTCTAAATTGGAAGAGGCGTGCTCGGTAAGCGTGTGCGAAAGCGTTACCACCGCAGAGTTTTCATTGTAATTTACCACCTGGTTCGGCACCAGGAAGGGGGCAAACTCGCTCTCCAGCGCAACATCCGCCTCCGCCACCAGAAAGTACTCGTACTGGTTGCCCTCTACATTGATAAATATGGTAAAGGTATAGTGCCCGTTTCCGTACACCAGCGGGAAAACCTCATAGCTTCCCTGGTTGTTCAGGTCGTAATCGTATTTGCTGCCGTCCCTCTCCACCCTGAACTTTGCCCGGGCGGCGCTGGTGGCCGCGGCAACCACATACCCCTTGGAAAGGCTGGTAAGGTCTATGGTGCCGCTTCGTCCGGAATCTTCACGGGTTTGCTGGTTTGTGCCGATGTAGCCCGAAAGCGCCACCGAGGGGAAGGTGCGCTGGTATTCCGGGTTTGAAGCCTTTGGGGAACCGTCAAAGGAAAAATACGCAAGGTTCTGGCCCAGCCCGCCGCAGGCGGTAAGCACAAAAACCAAAAGTAAAAGGGAAAAGGCCTGCAAAAACAGCCTGTACAACTTTGCTTTCAAACTGCCCTATCCCCCTTTTGCACCCCGGCGCGGCAATAATACGGGGCCCCAGCTGCATGCGCCCGGGCCCGAACCAGATCTTTCAATGTTTGGGAAAAGGCACCCGCTTTACAAAGAAAAACCTTTTGGCGGCCGCCCTTTTATGACCCTAAAAACGGCCAGAATAATCATACCTTGACAGCGGCCATAAATCAAGTTCCTACGCATATTTTTAACTTTTAACCACACGGGGGCAGGCCACCGGCCCGCAAGCCCGGCAAAACCCGCCGCCCGGCCCTTGCCTACAGGCCGGCGCGGCTTTGCCTTTTGGCAAAATGGCGGGCCGCAAAATAAAGGGGAACAAAGGTAAGCAGTGTAAAAACCGCCGAAAAAATAAACAGTTTTTCATTGGGCACCATGCCGCTTATGCCGTTTTGTACAACCTGGCTGCCAAAGTGGTTGATGATAAACGTTGCAATAGAGGGGCCGAATATCATGGGAATGCACACAAAGAAAACCTGCTTAATGCCTTCAAACTGGCCGCGCTTGCTGGGCGGGTACAGGTTTTTAATCCAGGCGGTAAGGGTTTGCAGAATAAGCACGTAGCCAATGCCCGCGCCAAAAATACCCACCAGAAGGGTAATTATGTTGCTGCCCGTAAGCCCCACCAGCAGCAGCCCCGCAATATTGGCCACCAGCGCCGCCACAATAATTTGCGGAATTTTGCCCTTGTCTATAAAACCGGCGGCCGGTATGGTAAGCAGCGCCGCCGCCAAAAGCCCCACCCCCTGCATCACACCGGTGGTGCTGTAGCTCATGCCCAAATAATCGGTAAAAAAGATGGTGATATAGGGAAAATACACATTAAACCCTATAAAATACACCGCCATAACGGCAAAAACCCAAAAAAGCTCGTGGTTGCCGCGAATGGTGGAAAGGCTGAATACCTCGCCAAACTGTTTCCAAAAGCCGCCGCGCTTTTGCGGGGTAAGCGAAGGGCTGTCCTGCAAAAACAACAAAGCGACAAGGCCAATAAGGCCCACAAAAGCCCCCATAATCACAAAAAAGGCAAAAAAGTCGATGGCGTCAATGATAATACCCGACACAATAGCCCCGAAAATGGTGGCCAAAACCGGCATAACCGCAAGGGCGCCCCCCACCTTGCCCCGGTTTTGCTCGTTGGAAATATCGGTGGTCCAGGGGTTGAACGCGCCGTCGTAGCCCATAGAGCCGAAAAAGCTCATCACCGCGGCGGCGCACACCACCACCGCCGCCGCCAAAAACAGCGGCGACTTCGGCAAAAATTCGGTGAGGCCAAAGGCAATGGTAAAAAGCCCCCATAAAATATACCCCACCCAAACAAAGGGCTTGCGCTTGCCAATTCTGTCGCCCCAGGTGCCAATGAGGAAGGTGCACAGGGTGGAAACCGCCGCGCTTACCCCCACCATCCAGGCAACAATAGAGGGGTCCTTTGCAATTTTTTGGTACACAAAGGTATTGAACCACGAATTTTCCACATTCCAGCAAATTTGCCCCGCCATGCCAAGCACCCAAAGCAGCGCCCAGTTTTTTGCACCTATTTTATTGTTGCCCCGCATTTGCTTCATTTCCCCTCCGCCGTATTTTTGAAATTCCTGTTTTTACTATACCACATCCGCGCCCATTTGCGCGAAAGCACCGCCAAATTTTGTGCACAAAACCCCGGTGTTTCCTTTCTTGTTTTTTGCCGGGCAAAATGCTAAAATAAACTACCAGTCATTTTTCACCGCACAGCTTTCCTTGTTCAGGCTGCGCGCCCGCTTCTTTAACGGCAAACGCGGAAGGAGGCACAATGCCAAAAAACACTTCCAAAAGCGGCAAACCGGTGGTTACCGTACATTTTTTGGTACTTTCCAAATGCTTGTCGGCAATTACGACACCGGCCTTCTTTTGGCCCACAACAGCAAGCCGCTGGCGCTGCTGCAATATTTAATTGCTTTTCGCAAAAGCCGCCTTGGCAAGCAGCAGCTTATTGAATGCCTGTGGCCAAACGGCAGCAGCAACCAGCCTGAAATGGCCCTTAAAAACCTGGTATACCGCATCCGTTCCAAATTTTCCGAAATTGAAAAAATATATGGCGCCCCTGGTGTGGAATACCAAAACGGCACCTATCATTTTTCAGAGGCCTTCGAGGTTTCGTCTGATTTTGAAAATTTTGAAGATTTGTTCAACCGGGCCTCCTCTTCCGGCGTTTCTTCAAAAGAACGGGTTTCCCTGTACGGCAGGGCCATTTCCCTTTACCGCGGCGATTTTTTGGCTTTGCAGCCCGACCAGGACTGGGTTCTTTCTTTAAGGGCCTACTACCGCTCTGTTTATTTGAGCTGCATTGAGCGCAGCCTTGCCCTGCTGGAGGACCTGGCCCTGTACAAAGACCTGGAGGCCCTTTGCCGCAAGCTGCTGGCCACCGAGCCCTTTGAAGAAAGCCTGCACCTTGCCTACATGCAGGCCCTTGTGCAGCAGGGCAAAAATGCCGCCGCCCTTTCCCACTACGACTATATGCACGAATTGTTTCTGCGGGAGCTGAGAACCTCGCCCAGCGAAGAGCTGCATAAGTTTGCAGCCGCCCTGCAGCGAAAAACCGGCTCTGCCCAAAGGGACCTTCTCTCTTTTAAAGAGCGCCTGCGGGAAAGCAAAACCCCGCACACGGCCTTTTACCGCGGCCTGGAGGTTTTCAGAAGTATTTACCAGCTAACGGTGCGTTCGTCCGAGCGCACCGGCCAGCCCTTTTGCCTTGCCCTGCTCACCCTTTCCGAACGGCCAAACACGGCAGTAACCGATGAAGAAAAAACCGATTCCATGCAGGTTTTGCTGGCCAGCCTGCACACAAGCCTTCGCCGCAGCGACATTGTTGCACCGTTCAGCAAAAACCAATATATTCTGTTGCTGCCAACCTCCACCGCCAAAAACGCAGGCCTGGTTATAGACCGCATTCTGCAAAATTTCAACAGCGGCACCATTGCGCCGGGGCTGGTGCTTTCCTCCGAGCTGGACCATTTCGGCCAAAATATTTACCCGCCCTATTCCGCCAATTTATAACCGCCGCGCCTCCTTTTTGGTGCGGCCTTTTTGCCAGATACAATTCGTTTGTAAAGCCGTTGAAGCAGCCTTTTTCTCGCTGCACAGCGGTCTTTTTTTGTTTTTCTAAAGTTTTATTCTTGACTGCCGGTCCATAAAAAACCTTTCTGCGAATGCATTTTTTTGTTTTTCAGTCTCAAATTTTTACCACAAAAAAATAAATGAGTTTCTCAAAACAATATATTTTATTTATTACGCGCATAAAAATGAAAATTCGTTGTGCAAAGCCTACAGTTTTTATCTGTTTGCTGTTACCCGCGTGTTACCCTTCGGTGATACAGTGGCTACATATATTAAATAGGAAAAACCGTATCCCCGTGGCAATGCAAGGCTGCATTCCTGCAGGTTTCTTTGCCGGGGGGTTGCTATTTGTACCAGAGCATTTTACACCATAACCGGCCCATCAGGAGAGGTATTATTGAGTAGGAGGGTTCATTTTATATCTTTTCCAAAAAAATTCGCAACGTCTTTCGTGGCAAGCGCATTGGCTGTTTTGTTTTTATTTTCCAACAGCCTTGTTGCCTCGGCAGAGCAAGCCGGGTCTTCATCGGTTGCGCCCGAAAGCACAACTTCTGTTCCGGTTTCGGAACCTGCCGCCGAAAAGGCGCTTTTTGCCATAACTTTTTACGATTATGAGGGCCAGCCCTTTGGCGAGGCCCAGCAGGTGGAGGAGGGCGGCTTTGCCGCCGAGCCGCAGGCGGTACCCGCCTTGCCGGACGGCAAGGAATTTGCGGGCTGGTTTGCCGAGGGCAGCGAAACCGCCTATGATTTTGCGTCTTTGGCCGTACAGGGCAACCTGGCCCTGTATGCCCGTTACCAGGATGCCGCGGCCAGCACGGCGGCCCGCGCCCCTCGGCAGACAACGGGTGAAAACGCCACCGAATACACCGTAACCTTTGTGGCCGACTCCAACGAAAATAAAAACGTGCCGGTTGCGCCGGGCGCGGCGGTGGAAAACCCCGGTGCACCCGGTATTTTGCCCGAGGGCATGGTTGCCTTTCGCGGCTGGTTTGCCGAGGGCAGCGATGAGGAATACAATTTTGCCAGCCCCGTTACAGGCAATTTAACCTTAACCGCAAGGTTCAGCAGCACCTGGCTTGTACAGTACAAAAACGGCGGCCAGGTGGTAGACAGCCACGAAGTTGCGCCGGGCGCCGTGGTGCCCACCATCAGCGGAAGCGTTGCCATTTCCCCGCCCGAGGGCCAGCGCCTGATGTACTGGTATGTGGAAGGCGATGCTTCGGCAACCCCCTTTGTGTATGGCACCAGGGCCACGGCCGACCTTGTGCTGGTACCCCATTTCAGCAACACCTATTATGTGTATTTTGTAACCGGCGGCAGCGACATAGACCCGCAGGTGGTAACTTCCGGCAGCAAGGCCAACGTGCCAAGCGCGCCCACCAAAATAGGGTTTACTTTCCGGTATTGGTCTGCCACCGAGGGCGGGGCCGAATATTCTTTTAATACTCCGGTAACCGCCGACCTTACCCTGTACGCCGTTTGGAATGCCAAAACCGTAAGCTACAAAATTGTGTACTGGATGGAAAAGCCCAACATTGCCGGCGACGCAGGCACCGACAAAAACAATTACCAGTTTGCCGCCTCTGTGGATAAAAGCGGCGTGCCCGCAGGCTCTGCCCTTTCTTTGACCCAGGCACAGGTAGAGCAGGCCCGCACAAGCGCCGTAACGGCCGCTTTGCCCTACACCAACTATAGCCACCACGACACCAATGTTACCGTGCTTGGCAACGGGGCCACCGTAATAAATGTATATTACAAGCGCACCGTATATACTCTCAATTTTGATTTGTACAAATCTGGAGCCACCCTGCAAGCCGGCAATACCACTTATTATGATGGCAGCGGCATTGAGTATTCTTTTACCGCAAAATATGAGCAGGACATCAGCAACCTGTGGCCAACCAATGTTAGGCACAACAATTCTGCTTTTGGCGGATGGAAATCGCAAAACAGCACTACTTCACAAAACCGGCTTCTCACCAAAAGGCTGGTTCTCACTTCCGATTTAATTCCTACCAACGCCAGCAGTTATCAGTTGAATGCAAAATGGGATGGCGGCAATAGGGCTTATACGGTCAAATATTTTATTGAGTCAATAAACGGCAATGTGCCTGGTGCTGTACAGAAAAATTTTGGAGGAAGCTCTCGCTGGTATCTGGAAGAAATAAAATATACCGAAACGATTTATCTTTCTGATAATGATAATTTTGGAGCCAAAAAAATTGACGGCGTTGATCATGTAGGAACAGACAGCAAAACTTCGGGTCAAAACAGATATTACTCTTTCTACTACACCCGCAACAGCTACACCCTTTCCTTCAACACCATGGGCGGCTCTGCCATTGGCAACCAAACCCTGAAATACGGGGCCGGCGTTACCGCCCCCACACCGCCCACCAAAGTTCAAGACGGTGTTACCTACGTGTTTGACGGCTGGTATATAGACGCCGAATACAACCAGGCCTACAACTTCAGCGGGGCCACCATGCCCGCCAGCAACCTGCAGCTTTTTGCCAAATGGAAATCCACCGAATTTACCGTAACCTACTACGACGTTGCCGAGGGCGCAAGCCCGGTGGCCACCCAAACCTACGGGCGCAACGAATATGTAACCACCCCCGAGGCGTATATAGTGGGCCAGGGCTACGAGGGTAAGGGTGAATTTTTAGGCTGGTATTACTATTCCACCTCCGGCTTGCTGGCTTTCAACACTTCTACGCCCATTACCAAAAGCTGGGAACTGCATGCCTCCTGGAAAACCGGCGGCTTTTCGGTAAGCTACGATTTGAACGGGGCCGGCGGAACCACCCCGGTTGACGGCAACAGCTATACGCTGGACCAGCTTACACGGCTGGCAGACGGCAGCGGTATAACCCCGCCCAGCGGTAAAATTTTTATTGGCTGGGCGGTAGAGGGAGATACCAGCGGTAAAATTTATTATGCCAACAGCATTTACAAGGTAAATTCCCGCGTTACCTTTGTTGCCCAGTATGGCTCTGCCAACGAATATGTAAAAATCCACTTTGTGGAAAACTACAAGGGCAGCCAAACCACAAAATCTTTTGTTGTGAAAAAAGGCCAGGAGGCAACCCTGGCAGACGGCAACCTGTTTGTGCAGGCAAATGCCGTGCTCACCGGCTGGAGCGCAAATGCCAACGGCAGTAACCCCACCTACGCGCTGGGCGCCGCCTACACTGTTGGCGGCACCGATGTAACCCTGTACGGTATATGGGAGGCCACGGGCTATTCCGTTTCGTTCACAGCCGGCGCAAACGGAAGCATCAACCAAGGGCAAACCACCGTATTCAGCAAGTTACCCACCGGCACCACCTGGGGCAGCGCCATTACCGTTCCCGCCGTAACCGCAGACCCCGGCTACTACTTTGCAGGCTGGAGCCCCAGCCTGCCCGAGAGCGGCGCCCTGATTGAATCTGACCTTGTTTTTACCGCCACCTTTGAAAGCAAAACGGGCATAACCGTAACAGCCGACACTGCAAGCCGCGAATACAACGGAACGGCCCTTACCAAAGGCACCGCCACCGTTACCGCCGGTGCCCTAAAGGCGGGCCATACCCTGGAAGTTTCCATGACCGCAGCCAGTACCATTACCAATGCGGGCAGCACCGCCAACACCCTTGCAAGCGTAAAAATATTGAGCGGAACCACTGATGTTACCGCCCAGTACAACATTACCCCTGCCGCCGGCACCCTTACCATCAACAAAAAGCAGGCTTCCATTTCGGTAAACGCCGCCAGCAAAACCTACGGCGAGGCCGACCCCGCCACCTTCTCCGGCTCGGTAAGCGGCCTTGTAAACAGCGGCGACCTTGGCGCCATCACCTACGGCAGGGCCGCCGGCGATGAGGCCAAGCAAAATGCCGGGGATGATATTGCCCTTACCGCCTTCTACACCGAAAACCCCAACTATGAGGTTACCGTTACCACCGCCAAGCTTACCATTAACAAAAGGCAGGCCTCTATTGCGGCAGACAACACCGGCAAAACCTATGGCGAAGATGACCCCAGCCTTACTGCCACCACAAATGGTGTTGCACCCGGCGAAACCCTAAACTATTCCCTCTCCCGCAAGGCCGGGGAGGATGTGGGCACATACCCCATTACAGTTACCCTTGGCTCAAACCCCAACTACAACCTTTCCGCTACAAACGGTGTCTTCACCATCACCGCCAGCGGCGGCCTCTCGGTTTCGGCCCCTAACGTGAGTGTTTTCTACGACGGCCTGCCCCACAGCACCGCTGCTACTGCTTTACCCACCGACGCTTCCATTCTTTACAGCAATGACAACGGCGCCACCTACACCCTGGCCGAAGCGCCCACCTACACCAACGCAGGCAGCTATACCGTTTATTTCCAGGCCACCCGCAATGGTTACACCGCCGCCGCCGGCACCGCAACGGTTACCATCAGCCCCAAAGAGGCCACCATTTCGGTAGAGAATACCAGCAAAACCTATGGCGAGGCCGACCCCGCCTTCTCGGGTTCTGTGAGCGGCCTTGTAGCCGATGATGACCTTGGCGCCATCACCTACGGCAGGGCCGCCGGCGATGAAGCCAAGCAAAACGCCGGGGATAACATTACCCTCACCGCTTCCTATACTGAAAACCCCAACTACACTGTTACCGTTACCACCGGCAAGCTCACCATCAACAAAATGCAGGCTGCCATTTCGGTGGATAATGCCAGCAAAACCTAGGGGGAGGCCGACCCAACCTTCTCGGGTTCTGTGAGCGGCCGTGTAGCCGATGGTGACCTTGGCGCCATCACCTACGGCAGGGCTGCCGGCGATG
>JBKEBR010000187.1:0-9384 GCA_047973285.1 Oscillospiraceae bacterium
GGCAGCGGCAGGGCAGATGCCTTGGCCGAGAAGGTGCCAAATTTGCGCTTGTACAAAACAAGATAAGAGGCGGTAAGGCCAACCCCCAAAATGGTGGTAAAAATGGTGCCCTCCGCCCCAAAGCCGCCGCCGGAAACAAGCTGCGGGCCCGAAAGCACGGGGTTTAAAATGCTTTTGCCAAAGCTGCCGCCCGACACCGAAATGCCCAGCAGGTTGCCCATTACAAAATTCCAAAAAGAGTGGGCGGCAAAGGCGGGCCAGGGAGACTCGTGGTAAAACATCATCAGGCCGAAAACAAGGCCGGCCAAAAATATATTGAGGAAGGGAACCAAGCTCATGCCCGGGTTTGCCAGGTGCAGGGCCGAAAACAGCAGCGAGGTAATGGCGGCGGCGGGCAAAACCCCCGCTTTCCGGCTAAGAGGAACCATTAATGCCCAGCGGCACATCACCTCTTCGGCGGCGCCCTGCATGGCAAAGAAAATAAGGTAGGTAAAAACGCTTAGCAGGGTTTCGGGGGTAAGGCTTAGGGTTTGCAGCAAATTGGCGGTGTTGGCAAAGGCAATGGCCAAAAGGCAGGGTATGGCCACCGCCACGGCGCCCCCGGCGGCCCCGCCCAGGTACTGCTTTACAATGGAAGAAAAGGGCAGCCCCAGGGCGGGCCTTCGCTCAATGGCTTTTACCCACAGCACCGAAACGCCCAGCATAACGGCAAAGCTGAAAACATTGTCCAAAAGGGCAAGCAGCTCCTGGGAGAGCGCCCCGCTTTGTATGCTTGGCCGGAAAACGGCCACAAAAACAACGCCGATGCCGGAGAGCAAAACCACCTGGGCAATTACAAAATAAAGCAAAAATAAAAAACAGAGCAAAAAGGGGTGAAGCCGTGTTTTGGCGCGGTTCGCATTGTAAATAAGCCTGTTCATAAAAACCTCCGGTAAGCTGCCTGTAAAAATGCTGCGGGCGGCGGTGCTGTGCCATGGGGCTGCGGGCGCCGGTATGCGGCAAAAGTGTAAAATGGCCGGCGGGTAAAAAAGGCGGCACCGGCCCTTTTTTATAGCTTGCGGCCTTTTTTATTGTATCACAAAAAGTGGCCATAGCCCAGCGGTGTGCCCTTGCGGTACTGGCGGGGGGTAATGCCGCAGTATTTTTTAAAGGCGGCGGCAAATTTGCTTGCGTTGGCATAGCCAAGCGCCCCGGCCACCCCGGCAATGCTCTCGCCTTCGGCGTTTAAAAGAATGAGGGCTTTTTTCATTTTGGCCTTCACAACATATTCCCCCGGGGGCATGCCGTACAGCGCTTTAAAGGTTTTTCTCAGCTTGCTTTCGTTTGTGGTGCAAAGCCTGCAAAGGGCGGCAATGCTTGTTCTGCCCAAATTCTCGTCAATTTCCTGCCGCGCGCGTTCCGCCGCCTCCCTGTCGCCGCGGGGCAGCCCGGCAAGGGCCGCGTTTTTGCGGGCAAGGCGGTTTGCGTAGTTCATCTGTACAAGGGAAACCAGCTCCCCCACCTTGCTTTTTATGTAAAGCCAGGGCAGCGGGCCGGCGGCAAGCCTGCTTTTTATCTGCTGCAAAATAAAAATAACCTCCGGCGCATTGTAGTCTTCTGTTTTCCATTGAAGGGTATTTTTATAGGAAAATTCCACCGAGGAAAGGGGCCGTTCGTAGTGGGTTTGAATGTATTCCTCGGTAAGCATAAGGGTTATGCCCCGCAGCGGAATATGCGGCGTGTAGCAAATGGTACCCCTGTGGGGGTGGTTGGAATAAAAATAAACCGCCTGCCCTACCGTTTCGGGCTTTCTTCCCTGGCAGGTAATTTCCACCCTGCCGGAGTCGAACAGGCAGAATTCCATTCTGCGCTGCTCCATTTCAAAAGGCAAGGCGATACTTTTGTGGAAGGTTACCTGTGGCAGGCTGATAAACAGGCCCGGCGCGGGGTGGTATTGCGCAATATGCCCCTGCCCTATTTCTTTTTTGGGGTATAAAACAGAGGCCTCGGGCAGTTCTGTTCGTTCAAAGGCCATATATTCGTCAAAAAAAGCGGTGGGGCCTTTTTGCAGCACCAGCTTGTCGTAGTGGTTCATATACCCTCCTTCTGGGTAGGCAGGCGCGGCAATTGCGCCTTTCAGGCCGGCCTGCCAGGGCGTAAAAATTAGCCCAAACCAATTTTTTAAAAGCCCTTTTCCGCGCCGCCAATTTTGGCAAAGCGTTTAAATTACTTTCCATTCGATGTTTTTACGGGGCCGGGGCATAAATTTTCTTTTTTTGTTCTGCGTTGACGGGGCGGCCAAGCTTACCTACACTGGTAAAGGTTAGCTAAAGCTAACTAATTTTATCATGCGGCCCCGGGCGGGTCAATATTCTGTTTATGCGCATACAGGAGGAAGCATTATGCAGCAAACCAATGTAAAAAAAGGCCTTACCGTAAAAGACCTTGTTACCACCGGCATTTTTTCGGCCCTGTTTATTGTTTTTGTGCTTATTGGGGGCATGCTGTTTGCCCCCAACCCGGTTTTAACCTATTTAATGCCTATGGGGGCCGCGCTGCTTAGCGGGCCGGTATACCTGCTGCTGGTGGCCAAGGTGCCCAAAAATGGCCCGGTTATTATTCTGGGTGTATTAGAAGGGCTTATTATGTTTGTAACCGGCATGTACTGGCTGTGGGCTGTTGCCTGTGTTGTTTTGGGGGTGGTGGCAAACTTTATTGCCGCTGCGGGTAAGTTTAAAAACAGGGCCATTAATATTGTAAGCTTTTTGGTGTATTCCCTAAACCCCATGGGCTCGTATATGATGCTGTGGATCAACCGCGACAGCTACGCCCAGTACCTGGTTGGCAAGGGAACCGAAACCGCCTATATGGAAACCATGCTGGCCACCGCCCAGGGCTGGATGCTGCCCGCTATGGTTGCGGGCACGCTGGTTTGCGCCTTTGTCAGTGCGTTGGTGGGGCAAAAGCTGCTGAAAAAGCAATTCGAAAAAGCGGGCGCCACCCAATGAGCAAAAGCCCCGGCATTTTCCCGCTGCGGCTGGACCCCCGCACCAAGTTGTTTTTGCTTTTCATGGGCAATATTTGCGTGTTTTTTGCCCCGGGTGTAACGGCGGAGGTATTGGTGGCCGCCGTTATTGCCCTGCTTGGTTTGCTGTGCGGGGTAAAAAAATTTACCATAAAAATGAGCCTTGTTTACCTTGTGGTGCTTTTGCTGCAGGCCCTTGTGGTGCTGTTTGCGGGGGGAATGCTGCGCACCATGCTGCTGGCTTTTGCCATGCTGGTGCGCAAGGTGTTTCCCTGCGGCATGCTGGGCGGTATTTTAATTGCCACCACCCGGGTAAACGAATTTATGGCCGCCATGAACCGCATTAAAATGCCCAAAAGCGTGGTAATTCCGCTTACCGTTATGCTGCGCTACTTCCCCCTGATAGGGGAGGACTGGCGGGCCATTCAGGACGCCATGAAGCTGAGGGGGGTTACCCCCAGCCTGTGGGGCCTTGCCACAAAACCCGCCCTTACGGTGGAGTGCACCTACGTGCCGCTGCTGATGGGCGCCAGCCGGGTGGCCGACGAGCTTTCCGCCGCCGCGGTGGCGCGTGGAATTGAAAACCCGGCGCCCCGCAGCTGCCTGCAGCCTTTGGGCTTTCGGGCGGCAGACGGGGTATGCGCCGCTGTTTCGCTGCTTGTGTTTGCGGCAACGCTGGCGGCAAAAGGAGGATGGCTGCCATGGTAAAGCTGGCCAATGTTTCTTTTGGGTACAGCGGCAACGCAGCCGAGGGGGTGCAGGGCGTTAGCCTGCGGGTACGGCAGGGCGAGTGCGTGGTGCTGGCGGGGGCCAGCGGCTGCGGCAAAACCACCTTAACCCGCCTTATCAACGGGCTGGCGCCGCAGTTTTACCCCGGCAAGTTGGAGGGCGGCGTGCAGGTGGCCGGCCTTGCCGTAACCGAAGAACCGCTGTATAAAACGGCGGAAAAGGTGGGCTCGGTGTTTCAAAACCCGCGCAGCCAGTTTTTTAACGCCGACACCGACAGCGAAATTGTGTTTTCCCTTGAAAATATGGGGCTGCGGCAGCGCTTGCGGCAAACCGCCGAGGCTTTTGGGCTGCAGCCTTTGCTGGGGCGCAGTATTTTTGCGCTTTCGGGCGGCGAAAAGCAAAAAATTGCCTTTGCCTGTGCCTATGCGGCCCGGCCGGAGGTATTTGTGCTGGATGAACCTTCCTCCAACCTGGATGCCGCCGTTATAGAGGAGCTGCGCCGAATTTTACAATTGCTGAAACAGCAGGGCAAAACCATTGTGGTGGCCGAGCACCGCCTGTATTACCTGCGGGAGGTGGCCGACCGCATTTTGTACATGCAAAGCGGGCAGGTGCGCCAGCAGTTTACCCGGGCCCAGTTTTTGGGCCTGGCAGAGGAAAAAACCGCGGCCATGGGTTTGCGAACCATGAACCTTGCAAAGGCCCGGTGCGCCTTTTTTCAGCCGCCAAAGGCAGAACCTTCTTTAGAAATTGATGGTGTTTCGCTGTATTATCAAAAAAAGCCGGTGCTGTGCGGGCTTTCCCTTGCGGCGGCCCCCGGGGAAATTATTGGCATTGTTGGGCCCAACGGCGCGGGCAAAACCACCTTTTCGCGGGCCTTGTGCGGCCTGCACAAACCGGCAAAAGGCAGTTACCGGTGGCAGGAAACCATTGTGGGCGAAAAACAGCGGCAAAAGCTTTGCTATATGGTTATGCAGGATGTAAATTACCAGCTGTTTGCCGAAAGTGTGGAGGCGGAGTGCCGGCTGGGGCTTAAAAATACAACCGGGGAACAGGTAGACGGCGCGCTGAAGGCCGTAAACCTGCTGGCGGAACGCACCCGGCACCCGGCCAGCCTTTCGGGCGGGCAAAAGCAGCGGGTGGCGGTGGCCGCGGGCATGGCCTGCAATAAGCAAATTCTTGTTTTTGACGAGCCCACCAGCGGGCTGGACTACGGCAATATGCAGCTGGTGGCAGGGCTGCTGCAAACCCTTGCCGGGCAGGGAAAAATTATTTTTGTGGTTACCCACGATTACGAGTTTCTCATTTCCGCCTGCAGCCGCATTTTGCAGTTTGGCGGCAGCGCCCTGCAGCAGGACTACCCCCTTAATAAAGAGGGGCTTTTGCGCCTGCAAGGCTTTTTTGGCATACAGCCGGGGTAAAGCCCGGCGCATTTTGCCCAGGGGGCGGCGCCTGGCGGGCCAAAACGGCTTAAAAGCAAAATTTTGTGTGCCCTAACAAAAAGGGCCTGTGTGTACGCAAGCACAGGTTCTTTTTTTGTTGCGGCGGCACCACCGGCGCAGCCGGTGTGGGGCCTTGCCGGTGGCAAACGGTTTTGCCGGTTAAGCAAAAGGCAGGGCCCAAAAGGCGGGTGGCAAAGAAAGGGGCCCGCAAAGCGGCCAAAAAGAAAAGAAAGGCAAGCTGCCGCGGCAACAAAGGCAGCCGGGCGCAAAATTTGTTTTTTGAGGGCGCCGGTTCTTGACAACGGCAAAAGAGAGGGTGTAGTATATGAAAATGATAATCATTTTCATATTTGGAATTTTTTCCTGTGGGAAAAGTTCCGGGTATTCATAGGTGTGGAGGAAACAATGAAAAAATTTTTGTTGGCAATGGTAAGCTTTGTTTTGGCGGCGGGCCTTTTGGCCGCCTGCGGTACAGCGGGGCAAAGTGCCGCAAGTACCGGCAGCGGGGCCGCAGCGCAGCAGGCATCTTCGGGGCAAACAGAAGAAAAGCTGCTGGTGTATAGCAGCTTTTACCCCATGTACGATTTTACCCAAAAAATTGGCGGTGAACGGGTAGAGGTGGTGAACATGGTGCCCGCGGGCACCGAGCCCCACGACTGGGGGCCTGCGGCCACCGATATTGTAGGCCTTGAAAAAGCCGATGTGTTTGTGTACAACGGCGCCGGGCTGGAGCACTGGGTAGAGGACGTTTTGGCGGCCCTTGGCAACAAAAGCCTTGTGGTGGCAGAGGCCAGCGCCGGTATTTCGCTGCTGGAGGGCCACGCGCATGAGGACGAGGAAGAAGAGCATGCCGAAGAAGAGGAGCACGATGAGGAGGAGAGTGCCTACGACCCCCATGTTTGGCTGAACCCCCAATATGTAAAAGTTGAAGCGGAAAATATTAAAAATGCCCTTATACAGGCAGACCCTGCCGGAGCGGAATACTACGAGGAAAACTACAAGGCTTTTGCCGCAAAGCTGGATGTGCTGGACACAGAGTTTGAAAGCACACTGGCAGGGCTGCCGGGCAAAACCATTGTGGTGGCCCACGAGGCGTTTGGTTATTTGTGCAGCCGGTATGGGCTTACCCAAATGGGAATTGAGGGCCTGTCCCCCGATTCCGAGCCGGATGCCGCCCGTATGGCAGAGGTAATTGATTTTGTGAAGCAAAACAATGTAAAGGTTATTTTCTTTGAAGAACTGGTAAGCCCTAAGGTGGCCGAGGCCATTGCCGCGGAAACAGGGGCCGGTACCGAAGTATTGAACCCCATTGAGGGGTTGACCCAGGAGCAGATTGACGCGGGGGATGATTATTTCTCTCTTATGCGCCAAAATTTGAAAGCACTGGAAAAAGCGCTGCAATAATTGGTATAATAGAACCACAGGCGGCCCCGGCCGCCAAGGGTTGGCCATGTATGCAGCACCCCCACAGCCTGCTTTGCCTGCCGCCGCAAACCTGCCCGCCTTGCCGGGGGCATGTGTTTGCGGCGGCTGTTTGCAAAGGCGCAGGGCAAAGGGCGCGGAAGGAAACAATATGGAAGATGTTTTGCAGGTAAAGGATGTGGCGTTTGCCTATAATGCCCAGCCGGTGTTTTCGGGGGTGGAGTTCTCTTTGCGGGGCGGAGAGTTTGCGGCGCTTGTGGGCAGCAACGGCGCCGGGAAAAGCACCCTTTTAAAGGTTATTTTGGGGGATTTAACCCCGCAAACCGGCAGCATAAGCTGGTTTGGCCAGCCGCTTGCCAGCTTTAAAAGCTGGCCCCGGGTGGGGTATGTACCCCAAAACGGGTTTGCGCAAAATTCGTCTTTTCCCGCCACGGTGGGCGAAATTGTGCAGGCAAACCTGTACTCCACCCTGCGGCCCTTTTCTTTTTACAATAAAAACACCCGCCAAAAGGTGTTGCAGGCGCTGGAGCTGGTGGGCATGCAGGGCTATTATAAAACCATGATTGGCGAGCTTTCGGGCGGGCAGCAGCAGCGGGTGCTGCTGGCAAGGGCGCTGGTGGCCCGGCCCGAGGTAATGGTGCTGGACGAGCCCACCACCGGGGTGGACGCCCTTGGGGCAAACAGCTTTTACAAAATGCTGGCGGCGCTGAACAAGGAGCAGAACCTTGCGGTGTTAATGGTAACCCACGATTTGTTCGGCAGCTCGCGGTATGTGAAGCGCATGTTCTGCATGGAGGACGCCTCTTTGGTAGAGCTGGCCGAGGGCGAATTTCACAATGAAAAAGAGCTGGTGTACCACAGCGCGGCGGGGCACCGGCATGTCCTCAAAAAAGAGGGGGGCCGGTAAATGGATATTTTCAGCTACGCCTTTATGCAGCGCGCCTTTTTGGTGGGGGTGCTGCTGGCCGTTATCATTCCCTGCATTGGCACCACGGTGGTACTGAAGCGCCTCTCGATGATTGGCGACGCACTTTCCCATACCTCTCTCGCGGGGGTGGCGGCGGGGCTTATCCTTTCGGTTAACCCCATTTTGGGGGCCACCCTTGCCTGCATTGCGGCGGCCTTCGGCATTGAATTTATCCGCAAAAAAATACCCAAATACGCCGAGCTTTCCATTGCCATTATTATGTCGGCCGGGGTGGGGTTTGCGGGCGTGCTTTCAGGGTATGTAAAAAACGCCGCCAATTTCAACAGCTTTTTGTTTGGCAGCATTGTGTCCATCAGCAATTTCGAGGTGTTTTTGGTCATGGGCCTCAGCCTTGTGGTGCTGGTAAGTTTTGTGCTGCTGTATAAAGAATTGTTTTTTGTTTCGCTGGACGAGCACGCCGCCCGCATGGCGGGGGTGCGGGTGAACATCATCAACAGCGTGTTTACCCTGCTTACGGCACTCACTGTTTCGGTGGCGGCCCGCACGGTGGGGGCACTGGTGGTGTCTTCCCTCATGGTGGTACCGGTGGCCTGCGGTATGCAGCTTGGCAAAAGCTATTTGCAAACCATTTTATACTCTGTTGCGGGGGCGGTTTGCTTTACAGTGGCGGGGCTGTTTGCCTCTTACTACTGGGGCATGAAGCCCGGCGGCGCCATTGTGTTAATTGGGGTTGCGGTGCTGGTGCTTTTGTTTTTGGGCAAGGCAATTGCCAACAAGGCGGCCGCTAAATAGAAAACTTTAGGCGTATGCAATGCAAAAGAAGGCGGGCCAAAGGCCCGCCTTCTTTTGCATTGTGTTTTGGGAAAACCAATGCAGCCAATTTATTTTTGTAATACGGAAAGTATGGGCTTGCCAATATTTTTTATACAGGCTTAGGCATTTTTTGCCGGGCTGCCGCCACAACAATTGCCAAAAGCCCGGCCAGCCCGGCGGCACAAAACAGGCCCCCCGCCGCGAGATATACCACCAGCAGGGCCGAACCCGTGCCCGCAATTTCAAAAATGCCGGTAAGCAGGCTGCGCAGCATAAGCAGGGCCAGCCCCGAATGGTAAAGGTTGCAAAACAGCCGCCAGCGCCGGTGAAAAAAGGCCCGGGGCAGGCAAAGCGCCAGCAACCCAAAGGGCAATGCGCCCCCCAAAAGGGGATATAAAAACAACAGGTACATAGAAGCGGAGGCCACCCCGTGGGCAAACAGGGAATAAACCGCATTGAACACAATACACCCCAGCGTGGCAGCAAGGTACACAAGGGCAGGCTTGCCGCGGGCCCCGCCCCCGCCCCGGGGCCCGCTGTGGGGCGCCGTGTGGGCGGCGCGGTTACTGCGTATACCCAATGTAGACAATGTCGCTCACCTGCCTTTCGCTGCTGCCCCGCCCGCCGGTGGGGTTGTTGATGGTTTGCCCGTTGAACACCAGGGTAGAGGAACCGCCGCCGTCCAGGTTATAGGCCGTGGTGCAGCCGTACTGCTGCATAATTTCGGCCAGCTGGTACAGGGAAAGCCCTTCGCTTTCGCTGGTGCGGCCGTCGGAAACCACAATAATATAGTGCCCCTCCCCCACCTGCCCAATGGCGGTGCGGGGGTTGCTCTCCATTGCCTGCCCTACTTCGCTGCTTTCTTCCACGGCAATTTCGCCGTTTTCCACAAGGGCCGGGCCAAAGGAAAAAATTTGCCAGGCGCCGCTTTCGGCAAGGGCCTCGGCGTCGGTGGTGCTTTCCTTCACAATGGAAAAGTTCCCATCGGCATCCATTACCAAGGCGTCGTCATTGCCGGCACTGCGCGCGATGCTGCGGTAAAGTAC
>JBKEBR010000188.1:0-2557 GCA_047973285.1 Oscillospiraceae bacterium
CCGGGGCAAGCCTGCGGCCCCGGCAACTTTTTCGGCAGACGCCGGAAAACAAGGCTTTCGGCAGCACAGGGCCGCGGCCCTGTGCTGAGGGGCCGTGCGCCGAAGCCTGTATAGAATTCGGTGTAAAAATCAGGCCCTGCGTGTGCGCTGGCCCGTAAAATGAATAGGCCTGCCGCAAATCAAAAATCCCCGAAGCTGTTTGCTTCGGGGATTTTTTCAGGAAAGGGGCGGGGGCGGGCCGGGAAGGTTGTTTGGCGGGGTGTTCATGCTGGGCGGGGCCGGGGGCTTGCGTTTGTGGCTGCCCTTTTTTGCCAGCAGAATAACAACAAGGGCAATTATTCCGGCAAAAACCAGCAGCGGCAAAATGGAAACAAGAAAAATTCCGAGTTCTTTTACAAAATTGAATGCCACGAGCCAGGAATTTTTGAAGGCATTTATAAGCCGGGCGCCATACCCTGTGGCGGGGGCTGGTGTTTCTTTTTCCACCTCTGTTACCGAAAGGGTAACGGTGGAATAGGCAATCAGGTTGTCGTAGGTGCGCTGTGTAGCGGTGTACGATTCAATTTGGTACTGCACCTCGGAAAGCTGCTGGTGAATGGTAATCAAATCCTCCACGGTGGCGGCCTGCTGCCCCAGCTCTATCAAACGGGCCTCCTGGGCACGCAGGGCGGTAAGCCGGGCTTCAACATCCACATATTGCGCAGTAATATCCTCGCTGGTTTCGTTTTTGCTGGTAATGTTTCCGGTACCGGCGGCGGCATTTAAAAACGAAGAATAGCTTTCGGCGGGAATGCGGGCGGTTATATTGGCCGAACGCCCGTAGTTTGTACCGGCGGCGCTGCTGCTGGAGGCGGAAACATACCCCCCGGCCGCTCCAATGGCCTTTTCCAGTGCGGCGGTGGTGGCGTCAAAATCGGTTGCCTCCATATATATGTCGGCGTTTAAAATAATTTTTCGGTCGTCCTGTGGCTGCAAAACACTTGTGTTGCCATTGCCCGAAAGCTTGGCATCGGCTTCGGTGCCGGCGGCAGAAGAATATTCCTCTGCCGCCGGGGCGGAATAGGCGGCGGTTGTGGAGGAGGCCGCGCTGCTGCAGGCAGAAAAAACCAGCAGGCAGGCAAACATTGCGGCAAACAAAAATACTGGAAGGCGCCGGTGCTTTTTCATAAAAACAACTCCTGTTGGTGTAGCTGCAATTACAGGAATGCCTGTTGTAAAAAAACATAGGCATTTACTGGTAATACGGGCAAGGGCGGCACAAACTTGCAAAACAGGTATTTCAAATATATTACAAATGCTTCGCTGTCAATTTTTTGCACCGGCAGGCAAGGTTTTTTTATATTTTACAAAAAAATTAAAAATAGCGCAAGGCAAGCATATTTTGCTTGCTTTTTTGCATTTTAGGGGTATAATAAATTCATAAGTGGGTAAATATGGGTAAAAGTGGGTAAATTGACCGTATTCGGTTTTAAAGGGGGAGACGAAATGCCTTCTTTGCTGGGCGCAAAGCTGCTTACGGGTGAGCACCGCTGCCTGCTGGATGAAAAAGGCCGTCTGAATTTCCCCGCCAAGCTGAGAGACAAAATGGGGGAAACCTTCTGGGTTACCCGTTGGATGGACGATTGCCTGCTTGCCATACCCGAAGAAAAGCTGGAGACAGTTGTGGAAACGCTGGAAGCCAAAGGAATGATAGAAAGCCGGGAGGCAAGGCTGGTGCTGTTTTCCGCAGCGGAGGATGTAACCCCCGACAAGCAGGGGCGCATACTGCTTACCATGGCCCAGCGCGAGCATATCGAATTAAAAAAGGATGCCGTTGTAATTGGCCTTGGCTCTTATGCCGAAATTTGGACAAGCGAAGACTGGCAAAAGAGAAAAGAAGGCTTTAAAAACAAAAACGCAAACACCGCTATTTTGAAAGAGATTGGCCTGTAATAAAAAGGAAGGGTGGCAAGCATGGCTTTTGAACACATGCCGGTTATGCTGCCGGAATGCCTGAGGGCATTGCAGGTAAAGCCAAATGGAACCTATGTGGACGGCACAGCGGGCGGCGGCGGCCATTCGGCGGCCATTGCAAAGCTGCTGAAGGGCGGGCGGCTGTACGCGCTGGACCAGGACCCCAGCGCTATTGCAGTGCTGCGCGAGCGCCTTGCGGGGCTTCCGGCCACGGTGCTGCAAACCAATTTCCGCAATGCCGGGCCGCTTCTTGCGGAACAGGGCGTTTCTAAAATTGACGGTGTTTTGCTGGATCTTGGGGTGTCTTCGCATCAACTGGATACCGCCGAAAGGGGCTTTTCTTACCTGGCAAACGCCCCGCTGGACATGCGCATGAGCCAGCAGGGCCCCACCGCCGCCGACCTTGTCAACACCATGGGCCGCCAGCAGTTGGCCGATATTTTCCGCCAATACGGCGAAGAACCCTACGCCTGGCAAATTGCCGGCAATATTGTGGCAAAGCGCGAAGAGCAGCCCATTGTAACCACCGAACGCTTGGCGGAAATTATTCGTTCCTCCGTACCGCCCGCTGTGCGCCGCAAAGACAAAAACCCGGCCCGCAAAA
>JBKEBR010000189.1:0-8631 GCA_047973285.1 Oscillospiraceae bacterium
CCGACAGCATAATAATACCCCCGCCCGCCACCATGTGGGGGGTAAGCGGCTCAAAGCCCAGCACCACGGCAAACAGGGTGCCAAACATGCCCTCGGTGGAAAGCAGTATGCTGGCTTTGCCCGCCGAGGTATATTTTTGGGCGGTGGTTTGCAAAAAGTAGCAAATGCAGGTGCTGAACACACCCAGGTACAAAACAGCCGCCACCCCCTGGCCCCAGTTGATGGCAGCCGGGCTGCCAATGCCGGTAAAGGGCAAAACCGCGGTGGAAAGCAGCGCCGCGGTGCACAGCTGTACCAGGTTTACCACCCGCGGGTCGGCGTTTTTAACCGCCATGCCAAGGTAGGCAATGTGCAGGGCAAAACCCAGGGCGCACAGCAGAATAAGGCCGTCGCCCGCATAAATGCCCGCCTCTGCCCCGCCGCCCAGGGTAAGCACCCCAATGCCCGCCAAAGTAAGCCCCGCCAGCAAAAACACCTTTACGGGCGGGCGGCGGCGGGTAAAGGCCCACACCAGAAAGGGCACAATAATAACGTTTACCGAGGTTAAAAAGGCGCTGTGGGAAACAGTGGTAAGCCCCTGCCCTAAAATTTGGGCGTAAAAGGCAAAAAACAGAAAAACCCCCGCCAAAGCGCCCTGTAAAATATCCTTCTTTTTTACACCCCGCAGCTTTGGCAGGCTAACCGCCAGCATAATAAGGGCGGCAAGCCAAAAGCGGCCCACCATAATGGCGGTGGCGTTGAGGCCGGAATTGATGGCCCACTGGCTGGCAATAAAGCCCGCCCCCCACAGCACCGCCGTAAAAAGGCAGGCCGCGTCGGCCAGCCACACTTTTTTGTTTTGCGTCATTGCCGTTTCCTTTTCTGTTGGGCAGCCGTATACCCGCCCTTTGGGGGCAGGGTGGCAGCCTGTTGCTGTGCCCGGGGCGCGCGGCCCGCAAGGCTTTTATTGTTGTAAACCGCAGTGCGGCGGCAAAGCCTCCCCGCGCCCCGCTGAAAGCGAAAAGGGGGCGGCCCTTTAGCGGAAGTACAGGTCTTTGGTGGGAAACTGGGGCTCGCAGGTAAAGCGGACGCCCAGCTTTAAAAAGGTGGCCGCGTCGTCGCGGGTAATAATGTCGGAGCAATGGGCGTCGCACCCCCGCAGCCGGGGCAAATGGCTGAGCGCAAATTCCGCCGTGGGGTTGGTGGCCGCCGAAATAGAGAGGGCCTGCAACACCTCTTCCAATTTCAGCACCGGGTAACGGCTGCCCAGTATTTCCTTTTTCAGCCGGATAATGGGTTCCAGCACAATGGGGGAAATAAGCGGAATTTCGTCGGCAATGCCCGCCATAACCTTAATGGAGTTCAGCACCACGCTGGCGGTGTCGTTCATAAGCTTGGAGGATTTGCCGGTTACCACCGTGCCGTCGGGCAGCTCTATGGCCACCGCCGAACAGCCGCCCTCCTCCGCCTTTTTGTTTGCGGGGGCTACGGTAGAGCGGTCTTGCGGGCGCAGGCCCTGCGAGCTCATAAGGTATTCAATGCGCTGCACGGCCTCCTGGTCGCTTTGGCCCTGCAAAAGGGCGCAGCGCTCTTTGTACCAGCGGCGGATAATTTCCTGCCCGCCGGCGCGGCGCACCACCTCGTCATCCGTAATGCAGCGGCCAATGGTGTTCACCCCCATGTCGGTGGGCGACTGGTAAATGTCTTCGCCGGTAATGCGCTTTAAAATGGCCCGCACCACGGGAAACGCCTCCACATCCCGGTTGTAGTTCACCGCCGTTACCCCGTAGGCCGAAAGGTGGAAGGGGTCTATCAGGTTCACGTCCTTCAGGTCGGCCGTGGCGGCCTCGTAGGCAAGGTTTACCGGGTGCTGCAGGGGCAAATCCCACACGGGGAAGGTTTCGTATTTGGCGTAGCCCGCCTTTACGCCGCGCTGTTGTTCGTGGTACAGCTGGGAAAGGCAGGTGGCAAGCTTGCCGCTGCCCGGGCCGGGGGCGGTTACCACCACCAGCGGGCGGCGGGTTTCAATAAAGGGGTTGGCGCCGTAGCCCTCCTCCGAAACAATGGTGTCCACGTCGGAGGGGTAGCCCTTGGTAAGGGTGTGCACATACACCCGCTCGCCCCGCATTTCCAGCTTTTTGCGGAAAACATCGGCGGCGGGCTGGCCGCTGTACTGGGTAATAAGCACCGAGCCAATGTACAGCCCGAGGCGCCGCAGGCTGTCTATCAGGCGCAGCACGTCCAAGTCGTAGGTAATGCCAATGTCGGCCCGTATTTTATTTTTTTCAATGGCCCTGGCGCTGATGCACAGAATAATTTCCGCCTGCTCGCGCAGCTCGCACAGCAGCTTTACCTTGCCGTTGGCGTCAAAGCCGGGCAGCACCCGGGCGGCGTGGAAATCGTCGAACAGCTTGCCGCCGAATTCAAGATACAGCTTTTCAAACCGGCCCACCCGCTGCCGTATGCGGGCGGTTTGCTGCCGAATGTACTCTTCGTTGTTAAACCCTGTTTGTTGGGGCATTCCCTTTTTCCTCCATTGTTCACCATTGCACAGCTCAAAGCAAAATTGTAGCACAGTGCCGCCAGTGTTTTCAAGCCGGAGGGCTGCCAAAAAACCGGCGAAGAATTGCACATTTTGTACACAGCCCCTTTTTGCCCGGCGCAAAAGGCCCTGCGGGGCCTGCCCGGCGGCCTTTTGCGCCGCCGCCTATTGCCTTTTGCCCGCCAACACTGGTACTATAAAAAGGCAGACAACTATTCCGTTTTTTGAAAAGCGCCGAACCGCCCAGCAGGTTTTGCAGCGAAAGGATTTTTTAACCATGAACCCAAAGCACATTGAAGATTCCAGCACCGAGCAGATACACATGATTCTTTACCGTTACCTGAACGGCCACCGCCGCCTGTTTGGCGGCGCGCTGATGCAGTGGATAGACGAGCTGGCCGGTATTGTGGCCAAACGCCATTGCGGCGGGCGGGTGATTACCGCCGCGGTGGACAGCCTTGTTTTTAAAGAACCCGCCTACCTTGGCGAAATGGCGGTGATGAAGGGCTGCATTACCCATGTTGGCAAAACCTCTATGGAGGTGCGGGTAGACACCTATGCCGAAGCGCTGGACGGCAGCCGCCGCCACATTAACCGCGCCTACCTTGTAATGGTGGCCATGGACGAAGCCGAAACCCCCATGGAGGTGCCCGGCATTGAGCTGGTTACCGATGAGGAACGGCAGGAGTGGGAAATGGGGGAAAAGCGCTACCAGCTGCGCAAACAGCGGCGCAAAGAGCAGTATTGAGCCCTCCCCTTTTCCGGCTGCGCCGCCGCAAAGAAACTTTTGCGCTTGAAAGAGGGGTTTGGCCTTGACAGAGGGTTTTGAACCCGGACGATGGTTTTGCGCCCAAATGAGAGTTTGGCCTCGACAGATGGTTTTGTGCCAGAACGATGGTCTTGTGCCCAGATGAAACTTTTGGCTTGTGTGGTATGCGCCTTGCGGGTAAGCTTGCGCCCGAAAGCGGGCCTTTTGCCCGGGCGAAGGCCCACCTTTGCCAATGATGCTATTTTGTAATTTTATGTTATTTCGAGAAAGCTGCGCAAATTATACAATTTTGCGAAAGCGCCCGCCAATACCGCCGGTATTGGCGGGCGCTCTTTTATTGGGCAGCAATATGGCGGCACTGTGGTGGTGCCCTGCCCCCCACAAAGGCTGTGTGGGCCGCCTTCGGCAAAGCTTTCGCGCGCAAAGGCTTTGCACGGGGGAACAACTGCCGCATTCTTCCTGTTCCAAAAAATTGGCCCGCCGCGCCAAGGCCACGGCGGTTTTGCGGGGCCTGCCCGCCCTATTCTGTTGGCCCCTGCCAAAAAGCCGCCAACTGGCCCGGCAGACTTTGGGCCGTGGCCCGCTGCCAGTGCCCCCAATGGGGCGGGAAAAGCGCCTGGTAGCGGGCGGTGGTAAACCGGCTGTCGATAAGCAGCACCACGCCCCTGTCTGCCTCGGTGCGTATTACCCGCCCCGCCGCCTGTAACACCTTGTTCATGCCGGGAAACTGGTAGGCATACTCAAAGCCGTCTTTGCCCTGCCCGTCAAAATAGCCCCGCAAAGAGTCCTGCTCGGGGCCTATCTGGGGCAGGCCCACCCCCACCACCACCGTGCCAATAAGCCGGTTGCCCGCAAGGTCTACCCCTTCGGCAAACAGGCCCCCCAGCACGCAAAAGCCCAGCAGCGTTTCGCCGCCCTGCGCCGAAAAGGCCGCCAAAAACGCCTCACGCTCTTCCTCGCCCATCCCGGCTTTTTGCACAAGGGTGGCAACCCCGGGGAATTTTTCTTCAAATTTTTCCAACACCTGGCGCAGGTAGGCATAGCTTGGGAAATAGGCAATGTAATTGCCGGCCCGGCCCGCCACCATGGCCGCCAGCATTTCGGCCACCTGCCCCAGGCTGCCCTCGCGGCTTTGGTATTTGGTGCTGATGCCGTCGGCCACAAACAGCCCCATGTTGCCCTGCGAAAACGGGCTGCCCAGCGAAAGCAGCTTTGCCTCCTCGCTGCCCAGCAGGCTGCGGTAATAAGGCAGCGGGCGCAGCGTGGCCGAAAACAGCACCGCCGCCCGACCCTTGGCAAGGCTTTCATTTAAAAAGGCGGAAGGGTCCAGGCAAAAAAGGCGCACGGCCACATCGCCGCCCCATTTATAAATAAGGGTGGTATAGGCGGGGCCGTACCCCTCGGCAATGCGGGCGTAAAACAAAACGTCGAAATACAGGGCCAGCAGCTCCTCCTGCCACTCGCTGTTTCTATGCTCCTCCAAAAAAATTTCGGCGGCTTCGGTAAATTTTTCCAGCGGCTTTTGCAGCTCCTGCGGCAGGCCCGCCTGCCCCAGCACGGGTTGGCCCGCCTCTTCACAAAGGCGGCGCAGCGCCACAAAGGCGCTGTTTACAGCGGTAAGGGCTTTGTGCAGCCGCTTGTGCTGCTTTGGCAGCTGCTTTTTAAAATCGAAGAAGGGGGCCTTTTTCAACTGGGCCGAATACATTTCCCGGCCGCGCTCGGCAAGGTTGTGGGCTTCGTCTATTAAAAAAAGGTAGTCTCCCCCTTTGCCCTCAAAAAAGCGTTGCAGGTGCACCACCGGGTCGAACAAATAGTTGTAGTCGCACACAACACAGTCGCACCAAAGAGCCAAATCCAGCGAAAGCTCGTAGGGGCAAAGGCAGTACCGGCGGGCCAGCGCCTCCAGCGCGTCGCGGTTTAACACCGCGTTGGTTTGCAATATTTCATACACCGCGTCGTTTATTCTGTCGTAATAGCCGTTTGCATAGGGGCAGCTTTCGGGCAGGCAGGCCCGCTCTTCCAAAAAGCAAATTTTGTCTTTTGCCGTAAGGGTAAGGCTGCGCAGGGCCAGCGGCTGCGGGGTGTTCAGGGTTTGCAGGGCCTGCTCGGCCGCCGTGCGGGCAATGGTTTTGGCGGTGAGGTAAAAAATGCGCTCGCCGTAGCCCTCGCCCATGGCCTTCAGCGCCGGGAACAGGGTAGACATGGTTTTGCCTATGCCGGTGGGGGCGCAGCAAAACAGCCGCCCCCCCTGCTTGAAGGTTTGGTAGCAGGCCACCGCAAGGCGGCGCTGCCCGCCGCGGTATTCCCCAAAGGGGAAGGCCAGCGTTTGCAGCGAGGCGGTGCGCTGCCGCTTCCATTCCAGCGTAAGGCGGGCCCATTTTTCGTACCCGCGCAAAAGGCCCTGCACATATTCGGCCAGCTCGGCGGCGGTATAGTTTTTGGCAAAGCGCTTTACTTCCAGTGTTTCGGTGTTGCAGTAGGTAAGCCGCACTGAAGCGCCCGGCAGGCCCCGCTGGCCGCACAAAATATGGGCGTACAGGCACCCCTGGGCCCAGTGGGCGGGGTTTTGGTTTTCCTCTATGGCCTCCAGCGGCTGGGGGGTGGTTTTTATTTCGTCCACCGTTACGCCGCTTGCCTCGGTAATAATGCCGTCGGCCCGGCCGGAAAGCTGGTAGCAAAAATCGCCGCAGGTTTCCTCGGCGGCCAGGGGCACCTCGGCCTCGTAATTTTTGCCGCCCTGCTTTTGCAGGCGGCGGTGCAGGCGGCTGCCCTCGGCCCCGCGGTCAAGGCCGGAAAAACGGCTGTCGATGCTGCCGCTGCGCAGCAGAAATTCGGCCAGGTACCGTATGGGCAGGGCAATGGTATGGGGCATGCGGTACCTCCTTTCTTAAAGGGCGCCTTATTTTGCAGCCTGTTCTATTGTACCACAAAAGCCCGGCGCACAATGGGCCCGGCAGGGCGGCGGCGCCCACAGGGCCCCCGCCTGTTTTTATGATTGCAATGGCGGGGCGTATGCCGTATACTGTAAGCATGGCAGCTTACCGTTTTAGCGGGGCTGCCCCTGCTGCTGCGGCCAAAACAAAACAGGCAGCAAAACATATTTTTGAACAGAGAGGGGATTTGTACCTATGGGTTTGTTATCCTGGATTATTGTGGGCGCCCTTGCGGGCTGGATTGGCAGTAAAATTATGGGCACCGACGCCAAAATGGGCCTTATTGCCAACATTATTGTGGGCGTAATCGGCGCTTTTGTGGGCGGCTTCATTGTTGGCCTTTTGGGCGGCTCGGGGGTTACCGGCTTCAACCTTTGGAGCATTCTGGTTGCCACCCTTGGCGCCATTGTTTTTATTTGGATTGTGAAAAAAATTCGCAAATAGGCTTTGCCTTCACAAAAAATGCCGCTGCTTTTTTGCAGCGGCATTTTTTTGTGCCTTTTGCCCGCTGTTTTTTTGAAATTCGTATTGACAAATGCCTTTCGCGGTGTTATTATACCTAGTAAATTCGTAGGCAATATATGTATTTTGAATTTTGGCTGCTTGCCGGGCTTTGCCGGGCAAACAATACCCGCGAAGGAAAAGAGGATGCCGCCATGAGAACCTACGGCAAGGAATTTGGGTTTGCCACCCGGGCCGTGCACGCCGGCAACGATGTAGACCGGGAAACCGGCGCCATCAAGCGCCCCATTACCATGGCCAACAGCTACGAATTGCCCTACGACCCCTCCGACCTGAACTGGAGCAGCGCTGGCAAAAATTTATACACCCGCAACGGCGGCTCTAACCAGCAGTATTTACAGGAAAAAATTGCCGCGCTGGAAGGCGGCGAGGACTGTGTTGTGCTGGCAAGCGGTGTGGCGGCGCTTTCGGGGCTGTTCTTTTCTTTGCTGAACAGCGGCGACCACGTTATTTTTTCCAGCGTTACCTATATTGCGGTATACCGCCTTTTGAACGAGCTGCTGAACAACAAGTTCAAGGTGGAAACCACCCTGGTAGACACCGCCGACCTTGCCGCCGTAAAAGCGGCGCTGCGGCCCAATACAAGGCTGATTCACATAGAAACCCCCGGCAACCCCACCCTTGGCGTAAGCGACATACGGGCCCTTGCCGAAATTGCCCACCAAGGCGGGGCGCTGCTTTCGGTAGACAATACCTTCGCCTCTCCTTTCAACCAGCGGCCCATTGAGCTGGGGGCCGATTTTGCGGTGGAAAGCCTTACCAAATTCATCAACGGCCACGGCGACGCCATGGGCGGCGCCATTGTGGGGGAAAAGAAATACCTGGACGGCATACGCGCCCAGGCCCAGGTAAACCTGGGCGGGGTAATTAGCCCCTTTAACGCCTGGCTTATTATGCGCGGGGCGGCCACCCTGCCGCTGCGTATGCGCCAGCACAACGAAAACGCCCTGCAGGCAGCCCGCTTTTTACAGGCCTCGAAGGGGGTGCGGTTTGTGGCCTACCCGGGGCTGGAAAGCCACCCCGGCCACGCCGTGGCAAAAAGCCAGATGAACCCCGGCTACGGCAGCGTGCTGGCCTTTGGGCTGGAGGCCGACCACGACACCCACAACCGTTTTGTAAGCCATTTGCGGGTGGTTACCTCGGCCGTGTCCCTTGGGCACGACGAAAGCCTGATTGTGTTTTTGGGCGAGAATGACGAGCGGCAGTACCTGTACCCCGAAGCCTTCCACAAAGGGTTTTTCCGCTTCAGCGCCGGAATAGAGGACACCGAGGACATTCTGGAGGATTTGCGGCAGGCCCTTGCCGCGGTAAGCCTGCTGTAGCACAGGGCGGGCCGGTTTTGCCAAATTCATTGACAGCGGGGGCCCCGGCCCCCTACAATAAGGTCATCACCAAATTTAAATGCATTGCATAGAAGGAGGCGCATTCGCAGTGGAGTCCATTGTATTCAAAATGCTTCGGCACAATTTCAGAAACGGGCGAATGCGCTGTTGTAAGTAGCCTGCCCACTTGAAAACCGGCGGCGGTGCGCCGCCGTAAAACAAACAATAAAACTGAAAGAGGTACTTACAATGAGCGAGAAAAATTATAAATTTGAAACCCTGCAGCTGCATGTTGGCCAGGAGCAGCCCGACCCCGTAACCGACGCCCGCGCGGTGCCCATTTACCAAACCACCTCCTACGTGTTCCACAATTCGGCCCATGCCGCCGCCCGTTTTAACTTGTCGGACGCGGGCAACATTTACGGCCGCCTTACAAACCCCACCCAAAGCGTGTTTGAACAGCGCATTGCGGCGCTGGAGGGCGGTGTTGCCGCCTTGGGGGTTGCCTCTGGCGCAGCCGCCGTTACCTACGCCTTTTTAAACCTTGCGCAGGCGGGCGACAAC
>JBKEBR010000190.1:0-1609 GCA_047973285.1 Oscillospiraceae bacterium
AACATTCTGTTCAATCTGCTGCCTGGCCAGCCGTTCCTGCTCAGCCAGTTCAATCGCATTGCGCGCGCCGGCAAGGCAGCTCTCCATTTCTGTATACATGGTGGTGAGAGCGTCCGATACCACCCATTGTTCAAAGCCATTGGCCATGAGTTCTTCTACAAGAGGATGGTCGGTGGCGTCTCCGCTGGCCACCAGGATAACGGGCCCCTCTGCCGCATCACGCAGCACGGTCAGCATCTGCACTACTTCATAAGGCTCTCCCGGCAGGGCGGCAATATCAACGATATATGACCGGTATGCTTTACCCTGCAAAGCACTTTGCAGCTTTGGAATAGGCTGTGGCTGCACCAGCTCGCAAGGTTCATGCCCACCCGTTACCTGGTGGTACACAAAATAGGCAAGGCTGCCTTGTGTAGTGATAAGGGCTGTATTTCGCGGGGCATTATCGGCTTTTTTTGCCGGGCCCATTACAGCAGGCTCCTGATAAGGCTAAATACGCTCATTACACACAGCCCGACAACAAGGACTGCGGAAATGAATACAATTGGCCGGGCAATTTTGGCATATTTAGGTTCTTCCGAATTAAGCCCTTTCATCATCAAGACCACCGTTACAAACCAAAGGATTGCGGGAATGGAAATCAGCTCCAGCTGAAGAGTAAAGGTTCCGCTGATAAAGGCAAGGGCCAATATGACAGCGATAACCGCAATTGTGAGCACTGCAAAAGCCAGGGCAGCAATAGAATGTTTTTTTGTGCCGGTGATGGTACTTCCATTTTTAAAAAAGTTCATGTTTTACCTCCAAAAATATATTATTTTATGCTGCGAATTTCGAACAGTTTTGCCTATATAATATGGTGGGTGCCCGGATATAGAATGCGAAAGTATACATACACTGTTTCCTTCTTTCTTATTTAAAAGTGCGGATAATGTTTTCAAGCATTCTGGCGTAGCGCTCTATGCCTTTGGAATGCTGATAGAGCCTGAGTATTGTCACCCCTTCTGATAGGATGAGTGCCATAAATAACATGTAAAGCATACGGATAAGCACCGCCTTAATTGATTGTTTTGCCTGAGTTGTCAGGCGTTTCCTCCTTATTATTTGTTGAATTCAGAGCCTGGGCCTTGCTTACTATGGCAATTTCTACCTTCGAAAATAGAACCGTAAAAATAGAAACAATTACTCTTGCGGCGATTGATACAAGTGAAAGCAATGCAATCATTGTGAATAAATTGATAAGATTTGTTGAAGAAGAGAGCCAGGTGCCCAGGGCTTGATAGTCTGTATTTAAACTGGGGAATATCAGAAATAGGATAGCTGAAGCAATTACAAATGAGAGCGAGTTACTTGTCAGCCAATAACATGCCTTGTGAAGCATTTTGGGCTTTGGTTTTCCGAGTTTTTCTACGGCCACAAAATGTAGGCGGCCACAAGATCCGTTCACGATACCAATCAGTGCATAGAGTGTTAGGAATAACCCCGCAATACCCTTTAAAAATGAAACTAAATTGACCAACGGTGTTACGTACCTCCTTTTTCAAAAAAAGCCCCCTGTAATGCAGGGGGCTGAAAGATTAAAAGCGCGAAAGTATTTCTTGATAAATTGGAA
>JBKEBR010000191.1:0-6935 GCA_047973285.1 Oscillospiraceae bacterium
ATGTCGGCGACGCGTTCCAGGACGCGTTGCAATCCCACAGCCTTAAATACGGCAGAGGCCAAGCTGTAATTAAGGACTATATTTATTTCAACATTCTCACCGGCAAAGGTGAGAAAGGCAAAGTGAGCATTGTCGTTGACAGCGACGCCGCAAACGGCTCTGGCAGCAATGCGGGGATTTCCGCGACTTTGACCGGCAAAGGCACGCCCGTCGAATATACCTACGCGGGGACGTAATTAACGGGGGCACACAACCACTTCGGAGAGGGGAAATCCCCTCTCCGTTTTTATTGGAGGCAATATGATAAAGATTAACGATTCTGAGTTCGATTTCAGCTTTTTTAATCCGAGGCACTTAAAAGTATATGAGGAAGGCCGCAAGACAGTGGCCGAAAAATATGCCGCAATTGGCAGCGTTGACCCTGCGACTGTTGGCATGGATGAATACATCAATGTCCTTACCGACGGCTGCAACGCCATATTTGAACTGTTTGATTCCGTCTTCGGTAATGGCGCGTCAAACAAGATATTTGGCGAACAGTGCGACTTTGAAAAATGCGTTGATGCCTACACTCAATTTGAGGATGAGGTTTCTCGGCAGGCAGAACGTTTCGGGAAAAAGGTAGAACGCTTTACTCCAAACCGTAGTACCCGAAAATGAATATCTTACTCGAAACCGGACTGCCGGAGAAAATAAATGGCGCTCCCATCTATGCGGACTTCCGAAACATGATACGTTTTGAGGCCATTCTTGAAGATGCTGAGTTTTCACCCACGGAAAAAATAATGGTCGGGCTCAACCAACTCTACGCCGAATCCCCAAAAGACATAGAGGCAGCCATTGAGGGCCTGCTTTGGTTCTATTTTTGTGGTCGGCCCCAGGGCAAGGGCCAAGGCACCCGCAAAACTGCCCCGCGGGCATATAGCTTTGAAGAGGACTCAAGCCATATTTATTCTGCCTTTTATTCGGCCTACGGAATAAGCTTGACAACGGTAAAATTTTTACACTGGTGGGAATTTATGGCTCTGCTTGAGGGGCTGCCGGACACAACCAAAATGTCGCAAATTATGTATTATCGCACTGTTGACACCACGGGGATGAAAGGCGAGCAGAAAAAGCACGCAGAGGCTATGAAAAAGCGCTTTGCGTTGCCAGAAACAAAAAACAAATCCTTGCAACAAATAGCCCTTGACGGGAACGCAAGGGTAAAAAAACGCTTCGAAGAAGCACAAAGGCAAATTTCAGCGAAAGGAGGCTAACCCATGTATGACGGCGAATTAGTCTTTAATACTCAAATGGACGCCTCCGGTTTCCAGAAGGGCGCCAATAAAATAAACCAGATTGTAAGCGGACTTGGAATATTTAAGCTAATTTCCAAGGGCGTTGAAATGGTTACCGGCTCCATCGACAGCGCATTGGGCCGTATTGACACAATGGAGCAATTCGGACGCGTAATGGGCACCATGACCGGCGACATTGAGTTAACGAACAATGCGCTCGAGGAAACCCGGGAAATTGTTACAGGAACAGCATTCGGGCTTGACGTAGCGGCCAAGTCTGTGCAAAACTTTGTGGCCAGGGGCATGGAAGTTGAAAAATCGACAAATACCGTGAAGCGCTGGGGCGACGCGGTAGCTTTCTACACCGACGGCACAAACGCCTCTTTTTCCAGCGTAACAAACGCTCTTTCCAAAATGCAAACCAAGGGCACCGTAACAATGGAGCACATGCAAACCATTTTGGAAGCTGGTATACCCGCCATTGAAATATACGCCGCAAAAATGGGCGTAAGCACCGAAGAAGTAACAAAGCAGATGGGCAAAGGCGAAATTTCTGCGGATTCCTTCATAACCGCAATGAACTCGGCATTCGAAGAGGGAGCCGGGAAATTTCCCGAATTAACCAATGCTGCCAAAGAGGCCGGCGCGTCTTTTACCGGCACAATGGACAATATGAGGGCCGCCGTAACCCGCGGCGTGCAGGCGATTGTAACATCTATCGATGAGGGCCTCACAGCCGTTAATTTGCCCACTATCCGCGAGATGATATCCAGCACAGGCAAGATATTCGAAAGCGGTTTAAAGACGGTTGCAACCCTTGTGCCAAATGCTATTGGGCACATCAAGAATTTTGCCGATACAATATTGAACTCCGGCGCAGCCCACAACCTGAAGCAGACGGCAGAATCCGCAAAAGAGATGGGCGCGCAAGTTCTTGACGCCGCTAAAAACATTCTTCCCCGGCTTGAATCTGCCTTTGTTAGCGTTTCGAAGGCCACCACCGGAATATTTGCAAAAGGTTTAAGCTTTGTAAATACCTCAATCCTGCCGAAAGCCATCTCTCTTCTTGATAAATTCACAAAACACATTGATGTCGCCCTCCCTCTCGTTCTCGGCTTCGCCACCGCAATTAAAACGTGGAAGGCGGCGCAGGCAATCGGTACCACCATAGAGGGGGTGGTAAAGGTCGTTAAAGCGTTTACCTCGGCAGAGAGCGCGCTCGAGGTAAAACTGCTGGCCTCCGTTCTTGTCATGAAAGCCAAAACTGCGGCAACCACCACCGACACCGCAGCCACAGCGGGGGCTACAGTGGCACAAAAAGCCCTTAACGCTGCAATGGCTGCTAATCCCATTGGGCTTGTGATAACGGTAATAGCGGCCCTTGCCGTAGGCATAGGAACGTACATGGCAGTATCAAGCAAAGCCGCCAAGCAAACCGAAGCCTTAAACGCAAATATGAAGGGCATAGGCGAAGCCGCCTCAGAATATATGAGCGGCATTGCCAGCGCAGAAAGCCAGCTTGCTTCTTTTGCAAACTCCACTTCCATGACAACCGAAGAGCAGCAGGCCCTCGCCAGCGAAATTTCTGCCGTTCAAAACAGCATTACCCAAACTATCAGGACGGCAATAGCCGAGCGTGGTTACTTGCTGGATTCTGACATTGCAAAACTGAACGAATATTATGCCCAGCTGCGAGAACTCCACACACAGCAGTTGCAGATTGAAAGAGAGCGGGCCGCCGCCGTTGCCGATATTGCCCTTGCGGATTCAGAGCGCAGGAACGTAAGCCTTGAAGAATACCAAGCCTCCGCTCAAAAATGGATAAAAACCGCCCAAGACCAGGCAACCGAAGAGAAGCGAATCATTGAAGAACAGGCTATCGCGGAAATAGCAGCCTTAAAACAAAAACTGGAAGCCGAAGGCGCCACCCGGGACGAAATAGCCGCCGCCGTACAAGAAAGGCTTGCGCAGCGCGACGCCGACCTCGCGGGGGTGAATGACAATCTCGCCCAAATTACAGCCGCCTACGCAAACGGGTACGCGGAATTACTGGCTAAAGACGAGGATTATGCAGCAAAAAACGCCGAGAAGAACCAAAAGCTAGAAGATGAAGACGCCCGGCACCAGGCAGAATTGGAAAAAATACAATCTGCCTATTACGATTCAGAGGCAAAGCGCCAATATTATCTGAACCAAGAAAATAGCAAGCACACCGAGAATACAAAGCAGATTTGGAATGACTACTCTGCCTCTCTCACAAAGACACAGCAAGACCAACTGGCGGCCCTTCTGGCTATGTCTTCCCAAACGGAATTATACGGCGGGGCGCTTACCACCAAAACAAAAACCATTGTTGGCGACATAATATCCTCTCTGGACACCCTACCGCCTGAAACCCGCCAAATTATGCAAGACGCCATGGCCCCCATGCTTGAGGAGATGGAAAAAGCAGAGCCCGGCCTATATCGAAAAGCAGAAAGCATTGCAAACGGCATACTCGCTAGGCTACGAAAAGCATTCGACGAAAATTCACCTTCAAAGGCAACCCGGAAAATTTTTCGCTTTCTTATGCAGGGCGGCGGGCTCGGCCTGGAAGATGAAGAGCCAACTCTTTACAAACAGGTTGAGGGAATCGGACAGAATGTCCTTTCTCGGTTCAGCGGGCTCACTCAAAGCAAAGCCACTTCTTTGGTTGCCCAGCTGCAGGCCGGTGTTTCTGCCAACCAAACCCGGCTCGCCTATGCGTCGGCTGCTCCCTACTCTGGCGGTGGCGCCGGCGGGGTTTTGGGTGGCACAAATGTAAGCTTAGTGCAAAACATTACAACGCCCAAAGCGTTGAGCTCCGCCGAAATAACCCAAGAAGGGCTGAGTTTTGCACAGCGCGCCAAATGGAAACTGCCATAAGGAGGCCTTATGAACGAAAACACAATAATCACCTATGAAACGGCCTCCCGAAAGGCTGTTTTTAAATTTGAGTCCGATTTTTGGATTGACAATATAGACAACGTAAGCGGGGTTGATATAAACATCAGCACCACAACGGGCATAAACCAGGTGGGGGCCAAAATATCGGCGCAGCAGGTGCAGCCCAAGGCTTTAACGGTTACCGGCAGTATTCACGGAGCGATTGAAACTAATCGCTCGGCCCTGCTGCGCACCATAGCCCCCCAGGTGGGCGCAAAGCTGTCCGTAACACAGGGCGAGGTTACTTACTATATTGAGGGCTCCCCACAAAGAACCCCCATATTCAGCGACGGGGAAGGCGTGCAGGAATTTCAGTTCGTGCTATATTGCCCGGTGCCTTACTGGAAAACAAAGAACAACATTACCACCCCATTCAAAAGCACAATCCCTCTTTTTTCGTTTCCGTTCAATACAGGCGGCACATGGTATTTATCCCAATATCAAAGCAGCGACACGGTAAATATTCGAAATACAGGGAATGTGCCCTTTGGCTTCAATGTCGAGTTCAAATTGCTCGAAGAGCCGCAACCGGGCGCCTTTATCTCCCTGCAAAATGTAACCACGGGCGTAATGCTTAAAATAGCACCCTACGGCTCCCTTTCAATGGGCGACGAAATAGGCTTTTCTTCGGTTGAGAATGAAAAGCGGATTCTAAGGCTCTCCGACAGCATGCCACTGTTCCACACTGTTGTTGACATTGATTCTTTTGATATCAACATTGTGCCGGGAGACAATATTATTCAATTTCTTTTCGGGGGGCTTACGGCTGAGTGCCGCATAGCAGCTCCGCAGGGGGTGTTGTCGGGTGTATAACTTTCAGGTTCTATCTGCAACCCCAGCGGGGATTCTCTCGCCGGTAAGCATTATTCAATCGGTTACCTCATACCAGGAATTGCTAAACTGGCAGGATTCTTCGGAGGTAAAACTTGTATGTGAAGCAACCGAGGAAAATAAGCGCTCTGTAAAATGTGGCGGCGGTATAAAATCTTACGACGGCATAAACTGGTCTATTTGCGCTGCACCTATTGAAAACGACATAATGACAATTCGCTGCATTGACGCCCTCGGCCTTCTTAAGCAAAGGGCCATCCGGGGCACAAAAAACGTAACCGACCCGCGGGCCAGCATAAGCGGAATATACGCCGAGAACCCTTTCCCTTCGGTCGGGGTAAAAACAGATTTCCCTTTGCCGGCCTTATCCACGCAAGTAAGTTGGGGCAGCTTCACCGACGCCTTTTGTTCCTTCGGTACAAGCGCCGGGTTTGGCTTTATCCCTGCGGCAGACAGCGGGACACAAATTATTACCTCCGCCATTCCGGGTACCGATAGAACGCTACCTGAGAATTTCACCGGCATGTTCAGCGATACCTTCGGAAATATTGATTCTGTGCAAATCATGGAATCTATTCAGGAGTATCGGAATTTTGCCATTGTGGCCGGCGAAGGCGAAGGCGCGGCGAGAATTTGGACAACCATTGGAGTTGACGACTACCAAACTCTGCGGCGGGAGCTCTATGTCGACGCCCGCGACCTGCAGAAAAAATACATGATAGTGAATGGCGATAGCGTTACTCAAGGCGAGTATTCCGACACCGAATATATTGCCGTGCTGCAGGCCCGGGGGCTTGAAAAACTCGCCGAAAACAAGCGCGAGTTTAGCATTCAGATAGGCACAAACGAGCAACCGCAAATGCAATATGGCGTGCATTACAGTCTTGGCGATATTGTGCCGATTTACCTTAAAAAGTACGGTCTTTATGTTTCCGCGCGCGTTTCATCGGTTCTTACCGCCATTGAAAACGGTGCCAAACAAACCACACCCACCCTCGCAGACTTCCAAATTATCCAAGGAGGCACAAACCAATGAAAATTTTCCCGCTTGATAATACAGAGTATTCAGCCGCCGCGCTAGGGGCTTGGTGTGCAACCCGGACAAGAGGCGTATTTTCCGGGGAAAGCCATTTTTCAGTAATAGCGGACGGAAGTATGCAGTTATCCGTTTCCCCCGGCCTTGCATGGCTTAAAATGAGCGAATTTTGGGGTGTCTGCTTTCTGGAAGAAGAAGCTACCCCGTTAACTCTCACGCCTCCCACGGGTTTTGAAGCTGGCACCTATGGGGTGTGTTTAAGGCTAGGCAAAACCACAAATGACGGCAGTATCTATATAAAAGCAACTGCCACAGCGGAAGAATTACCGGAGCCTATACGCAATGAGTTTTATGATGAAATAATTGTGGCTTATATCAGCGTGCGGAGAAATCAAACATCCATCACGCAGGCCGATATTGCCGACAAGCGCCTCGATGAAAGCCTTTGTGGAATCATGCGCGATGGTGTAACCGGCATTCCAACTGCCCAGCTGCAGGCCCAATGGATGGCGTGGTTTGATAGCATTAAAGACATTTTAGACGAAAGCACAGCCGGTAACCTGCTTGCGCTGATAACGGCCCTGCAGGATGGCACCACGCCCGCAGGCGACGCGGCAAAGCTGGGCGGGCAGACCCCGGAGTAGTACGGCAAAGCAGAAGATGTAACGGCGGCTGCCACGGCTGCCGCAAATGCACAAACAGCGGCCACCGCCGCAAACAACAATGCAGGTACAAGAATGCCTATTGCAGGTGGAACATTTACCGGCACTGTTCTTAACCAAGTGGCAGATGTTTATGATAGCGTAAAGCGCATATATACACAA
>JBKEBR010000192.1:0-14128 GCA_047973285.1 Oscillospiraceae bacterium
GACGAGCCCGACCCCGATGCCGAAAAATTCACCCTCACCGAAGACTCGGTAGACAGGTTCGAAAGCGAGCTTTCGGCCGAGGGGGTAAATATAGACGACCCCGTGAAGGTATATTTGAAAGAGATTGGGCGGGTTCCCCTTTTGTCCAGCGAAGAGGAAATAGACCTTGCAATTAAAATACAGGAGGGCGGCCCTGCGGGCGACGCCGCCAAAAAACGCCTGTCGGAGGCCAACCTGCGGCTTGTGGTTTCCATTGCAAAGCGCTATGTTGGCCGTGGCATGCAGTTTTTGGATTTGATTCAAGAGGGGAACCTTGGGCTCATCAAGGCGGTGGAAAAGTTCGACTACACCAAGGGCTTCAAGTTTTCCACCTACGCCACCTGGTGGATTCGGCAGGCCATTACCCGCGCCATTGCCGACCAGGCCCGCACCATTCGCATTCCGGTGCACATGGTGGAAACCATCAACAAGGTGAAAAAGGTTTCCAGCCAGCTGCTGCACCGCAACGGGCACGAGGCCACCGCCGACGAAATTGCCGAGGAATTGGACATGCCGGTGGAAAAGGTGCGCGAAATTATGCGGGTGGCCCAGGAGCCGGTAAGCCTTGAAACCCCCATTGGCGAGGAAGAAGACAGCCATTTGGGCGACTTTATTCCCGACGACGACGCCCCGGTGCCCGCCGAGGCCGCCAGCCATACACTTTTGAAGGAGCAGCTTTCCTCGGTGCTGAAAACCCTTACCCTGCGGGAAGAAAATGTTCTGCGGCTGCGCTTTGGCCTGGAAGATGGCCGCCCCCGCACGCTGGAAGAGGTGGGCAAGGAATTTAAGGTTACCCGCGAGCGCATTCGCCAAATAGAGGCAAAGGCGCTGCGCAAGCTGCGCCACCCCAGCCGCAGCAAAAAGCTGCGCGACTTTTTGGATTGAGCAATGGCCCGTGTTTTGGGCAGCCCGCACTTTGCAGCCGTTGCCGCAAAGTGCGGGCCTTCTATATTTTTTGCCGGAGGTACTGAAATGGAGTTTGAATGGATAGAGGGGGCCGCGGCCGGCTTTGCAGCCGCCCGCGAGGTGCGCCTTGCGGTTTTTGTAAACGAGCAGGGGTATTCAGAGGAAGGCGAATTTGACGAAACCGACCGTACGGCGCTGCATTTGGTGGGCTACCTTTTACAAAGGCCGGTTTGCACCGCCCGCCTTTTCACACAGGGCGGGGGCGTATACCATGTGGGCCGGGTGGCCGTTTGTGGGGAATGCCGGGGCAGGGGCGCGGGGCTGCAAATGATGCAGATTATAGTGGAAAAGGCAAAAACGCTTGGGGCCCATAGCCTTGTGCTGGATGCGCAGGCGGATAAAAGCGATTTTTACCGGCGCAGCGGTTTTGCCCTTACCGGCAAAAAAACGCTGGACGAAGGCAACCCACACGTGGAAATGCGGCTTGTTTTACGGCCTTAAAGCCCCTGAAATATTGACAATACCGGCTGGTTTTGTTATAGTATAAATAAATTATAGTAAAATGGTATATTTTGACAGGCTGATTTTACCAGGTTGCTTGCCTGCCGGTAAAGCGGCCTGTTTTGTGTAAGGCAAGTTTAAAGGAGAAAGGGAAAGCATGTATATAACTCAGGAAGCAGATTATGCGGTGCGCATTGTGTTTTGCCTTGCCAAAGACAGGGGCAGGCGGGATGCCAGAAGTATAAGCGAAGAAGTGTGCGTTACGCTGCGGTTTTCCCTTAAAATTCTGGGTAAGCTGAGCGCCGCCGGCATTGTAAACAGTTTCAAAGGCAACCGGGGCGGATACGAGCTGGCCTGCAGCCCCAAAGACATTACCCTGCGGGATGTTCTGCTGGCGGTGGAGGGGCCCTTTGCCATTTCCCGCTGCATACACGAGGGGGAGTGCAGCCGTGGGGCAGACGGCATTTGCAGCTTTCAGCATGCGTTCCATTCCATCAGCCAAAGTGTAAATGTGCAGCTTGGCGAAGTGGATTTTCAAAAGCTTTTGGAAGAGGATAAGTCTTTTGTGGCGGGGTAAACGCTATATTTTGCTTTTTAAAACCGAACTCAGTGCCATGGGTTCGGTTTTGTGCTTGCTTACAGGCACGTGAAAACAATACACGTTCCCGTGCGTATCAACCATTGGTTTTTAAAAATGGTTGCTGTTGACATTTATATATAAGTAAAGTATAATATATAAATACTGTATTCTGGCCTTTTATGCCTTATTATTGGTACTATTGAGAATTTTACTGCTGTTTTTTTGTGCAAAGTGCTGCAAAAAATTGGTTGTTGACAAACAATTCTCGTAGTATTTTTAAGGTATAAAAGCTTTTGTGCGCTCAGAATGCAAAATAAGGAACAGGAGTGGTAGCGTATTATGGTGAATGTCAAGCCTGTAAAGCTTGGAACAACCGAACGCATGAGTTTTTCCCGCATTGGCGAAGTGCTGGAGATGCCAAACCTTATTGAGGTGCAGAAAAACTCGTACAAATGGTTCATCGACGAAGGGCTGAAAGAAGTATTTCGGGACGTAGGCTCTGTTGAGGACTATACCGGAAATCTTGTACTGGATTTTGTGGGTTACCGCCTTGAGTCTGAACCCAAATATTCCATTAAAGAATGCAAAGACCGCGACGTTACCTATGCGGCGCCTTTGCGCGTTACCGCCCGCCTTTTAAATAAAGAAACCGGCGAAATTAAAGAGCAGGAAATTTTTATGGGCGATTTCCCGCTGATGACCGAAAGCGGCACCTTTGTGATCAATGGCGCCGAGCGTGTTATTGTTTCACAGCTGGTTCGTAGCCCCGGCGCTTATTTTGGCGAAAGCTACGATAAAACCGGTAAAAAACTATTCACTGCCACCCTGAACCCCAACCGCGGCGCATGGCTGGAGTATGAAACCGATTCGAGCGATGTGTTCTCGGTTCGCATCGACAAAACCCGCAAGCTGCCGGTTACGGTTTTCCTGCGCGCCCTTGGCCTTGGCGAAGACAGCCAAATTCGCGACTTTTTTGGTGATGACGAGCGCATTGAAGCCACCATTGCCAAAGACCCCACCAAAAATGTGGAAGAGGGCCTGCTGGAAACCTACCGCAAGCTGCGCCCCGGCGAGCCGCCCACGGTGGAAAGTGCCCAAACCCACCTGAACAACCTGTTTTTCGACCCCCACCGGTACGACCTTTCCCGGTTTGGCCGCTATAAAATGAACAAAAAATTGGCATTGGCCCGCAGGGTTGCCGGTTTTGTTGCCGCGCGCGATGTAATTGCGCCCCTTACCGGCGAATTTCTTTGCGCCGCGGGCGACACCATTTCCCGCGAGGTTTCGGAGGAAATTGAAAAGAGCGGCGTTTCCGCCGTGTACCTTACTTTGGATGAAAAAGAAATTAAGGTGGTTTCCAACGGCGTGGTTGAGGCTGGTTATTTTCTTGGCTTCGATGTTAAGAAAGAGTGCGGTATCAGCGAGAAGGTCTCCTTTGCCGAGCTTATGGCCATTATGGAGGAAACCTCGGATGTGGAAGAGCGCAAAGAGCTTGTGCGCAAAAACCGCGACAAGCTTATCAGCCGCACCATTACGGTGGACGATATCCTCTCCTCCATCAACTACCTCAACGGCCTTTCCCACGGCATTGGCACCACCGACGACATCGACCATTTGGGCAACCGCCGCATTCGCAGCGTGGGCGAGCTGCTGCAAAACCAGTTCCGCATCGGGTTTTCCCGTATGGAGCGCGTGATTCGCGAGCGCATGACCCTGCAGGCGCAGGATATGGACGTGGTTACCCCCCAGGCGCTTATCAACATCCGCCCGGTTACCAGCGCCATTAAAGAGTTTTTTGGCTCTTCGCCGCTGTCTCAGTTTATGGACCAGAACAACCCCCTGGCAGAGCTTACCCATAAGCGCCGCCTTTCGGCCCTTGGGCCCGGCGGCCTTTCCCGCGACCGCGCCGGGTTCGAGGTTCGCGACGTTCACTACAGCCACTATGGCCGCATGTGCCCCATTGAAACGCCGGAAGGCCCGAACATCGGCCTTATTTCGTACCTTGCAACCTTTGCCCGCATCAACGAATACGGGTTTATTGAAGCCCCTTTCCGCAAGGTAGACAAGGCCACCGGCAAAATTACCGACATTGTGGAATACATGCCCGCCGACATTGAAGACGAATATGTTGTGGCGCAGGCCAACGAACCGCTTGACGAAGAGGGGCGTTTTGCCCGCGAGCGCGTACACGCCCGCTACCGCGACCTGATTATTGAAACCGACCGTGAAAAAGCCGACTACATGGACGTTTCGCCCAAAATGGTGGTTTCGGTGGCCACGGCCATGATTCCCTTCCTGGAAAACGATGACGCCAACCGCGCCCTCATGGGTTCCAACATGCAGAGGCAGGCGGTTCCGCTGCTGGTTACCGAGCAGCCCATTGTTGCCACCGGTATGGAATACAAAGCCGCCTGCGATTCGGGCGTTTGCATTCTGGCAAAACGCGACGGCATTGTGTCCCGCGTGTCGGCAGACAAAATTTCCATTCGCACCCCCAAGGGTGAAATTGACGAGTACGAACTGATTAAATTCATGCGTTCCAACCAGGGCACCTGCGTAAACCAGCGCCCCCTGGTGGAAAAAGGCGACAAGGTAACCGAGGGCATGGTGCTTGCCGATGGCCCGGCCACCAAAAACGGCGAAATTTCCCTTGGCAAAAACGCCCTCATCGGCTTTATGACCTGGGAGGGTTACAACTACGAAGACGCCGTTCTCATCAATGAAAAAATTGTGCGCGACGACGTATATACCTCCATTCATATAGAGGAATACGAGCAGGAAGCCCGCGAAACAAAGCTTGGGCCGGAGGAAATTACCCGCGACATTCCCAACGTTGGCGAGGACGCCCTGAAAGACCTTGACGAGCGCGGCATTATCCGCATTGGCGCCGAGGTTTCCGCCGGCGACATTCTGGTGGGCAAGGTAACCCCCAAGGGCGAAACCGAGCTTACCCCCGAAGAGCGCCTGCTGCGCGCCATTTTTGGCGAAAAGGCCCGCGAAGTGCGCGATACCTCGCTGCGGGTGCCCCACGGCGAATACGGCATTATTGCGGACGTGAAGGTGTTTACCCCCGAAAACAGCGACGAGCTGCAGCCCGGCGTGCGTGAGGTGGTTCGCTGCTACATTGCCCAAAAGCGCAAAATAAGCGTGGGCGACAAAATGGCGGGCCGCCACGGCAACAAGGGCGTTGTGTCCCGCATTCTGCCGCAGGAGGATATGCCCTTTTTGGCCGACGGCACCCCGCTGGACATTGTGCTGAACCCCCTCGGCGTTCCCAGCCGCATGAACATTGGGCAGGTGTTGGAGGTTCACCTCGGCTATGCCGCCCGTGCCCTTGGCTGGCAGATTATGACCCCCGTATTCGACGGCGCCAGCGAGGAAGACATTCGCGACTGCTTTAAAGAAGCCGGCCTTGCGGAGGACGGCAAGAGCGTTGTGTACGACGGGCGCACCGGCGAGCAGTTCGACAACCGCGTAACGGTGGGGTATATGTATTACCTCAAGCTGCATCACCTGGTAGACGATAAGATTCACGCCCGCTCCACCGGCCCCTACAGCCTGGTTACCCAGCAGCCCCTTGGCGGCAAGGCCCAGTTTGGCGGCCAGCGCTTTGGCGAAATGGAAGTTTGGGCGCTGGAGGCGTATGGCGCCGCCTATACCCTGCAGGAAATTCTTACCGTTAAGTCCGACGACGTTGTGGGCCGCGTAAAAACCTATGAATCCATTGTAAAAGGCCAGCCCGTACCGAAGGCCGGTATTCCCGAAAGCTTCCGCGTTCTTATTAAAGAACTGCAAAGCCTTTGCCTGGATGTTGTGGTGCAGGACGTTGAGGGCGCCGAAATAGACCTGAAGCAGAATTTTGACGACGACGATACAGGCTACGACCGCGGCGAGCTGCCGGTGGGAGACAATGTTCTTGTAGAGGGCGAATTGAGCGACGAATACTCTATTGAAAGCACCGAAGCCGATGAAGAAATAGACTTTGAGAACGATGAAGACGTAACCCCTCTGGACCCGGAGGATATTTTCAGCGAAGAGGACATTTTAAGCGAAAACCTCGACGAGGAATAACCCCTGGCAAAACGGAAAAGGGCTGTGTTGCTTTTTGAATGACAGTTTCGAACAAAGAAAGGGTTAGCGCATGGAATTTAATGAATTCGACTCAATTCGAATTGGTCTTGCTTCTCCCGACCAAATTCGTGCCTGGAGCCATGGTGAAGTAAAAAAACCCGAGACCATCAACTACCGTACCTTCAAGCCGGAGCGCGACGGCTTGTTCTGCGAGCGCATTTTTGGGCCTACCAAAGACTGGGAGTGCCATTGCGGCAAATATAAGCGCATTCGCTACAAGGGCAAGGTGTGCGAGCGCTGCGGCGTAGAGGTTACCCGCGCCCGGGTGCGCCGCGAGCGCATGGGCCATATTGAATTGGCGGCGCCTGTCAGCCATATTTGGTACTTCAAGGGCATTCCCAGCCGCATTGGCCTGATGCTGGACATCAGTCCCCGCCTGCTGGAAAAGGTGCTGTATTTTGCCTCTTATATTGTAACCGACCCGGGCTTTACCCCGCTGGAAGAAAAACAGCTTCTTACCGAAAAAGAGTACCGCGACATGCGGGAGAGGTATGAAGACGAGTTCCAGGCCGCCATGGGGGCCGAGGCCATTCAGGAGCTGCTTGCCAAAATTGATTTGGACGCGCTGTCTACCGAGCTTCGCGAAAGCCTGGAGGATGCGGGCGGCCAAAAGCGGCTGCGCATTCAAAAACGGCTGGAGGTTGTAGAGGCCTTCCGCGCTTCGGGCAACCGCCCCGAATGGATGATTATGAATGTGGTGCCGGTAATACCGCCCGACATTCGCCCCATGGTACAGCTGGACGGCGGCCGTTTTGCCACCAGCGATTTGAACGATTTATACCGCCGGGTTATCAACCGCAACAACCGGCTGAAACGCCTGTTGGAGCTTGGGGCACCCGACATCATTGTGCGCAATGAAAAGCGTATGCTGCAGGAAGCGGTAGACGCCCTGGTAGACAACGGCCGCCGCGGCCGCCCGGTTACCGGGCCCAACAACCGCCCCCTCAAAAGCCTTTCCGACATGCTTAAGGGCAAGCAGGGCCGTTTCCGCCAGAACCTTCTGGGCAAGCGCGTAGACTATTCCGGCCGTTCGGTTATTGTAGTAGGGCCGGAGCTTAAAATGTACCAGTGCGGCCTGCCAAAGGAAATGGCTTTGGAGCTGTTCAAGCCCTTTGTTATGAAGGACCTTGTTGAAAACGGCATAGCCAACAACATTAAATCTGCCCGCAAAATGGTGGAGCGTGTTCGCCCCGAAGTGTGGGATTCGCTGGAAACCGTCATCAAGGGCCACCCGGTTCTTCTGAACCGCGCGCCCACCCTTCACCGCCTTGGCATTCAGGCGTTTGAGCCGGTGCTGGTAGAGGGCCGCGCATTGAAGCTTCACCCGCTGGTATGTACCGCCTACAACGCCGACTTTGACGGCGACCAGATGGCCGTTCACGTGCCGCTTTCGGCAGAGGCCCAGCGCGAAGCCCGCATGCTTATGCTGGCCAGCCGCAACCTTTTGAAGCCCTCCGACGGCAAGCCGGTTACCGTACCCACGCAGGATATGGTGCTGGGCAGCTACTACCTTACCATGGTGAACGAAGGCGACAAGGGCGATGGCAAGGTTTTTCGTGATGAAAACGAAGCCATTATGGCTTATGGTACCGGCACCATTACCCTGCACGCCAAAATTAAGGTGCGCCGCACCGCCACCGTTGGCGGCGAGGTTCGCAGCCAGCTGGTGCAAACCACCGCCGGGCGCATTTTGTTCAACGAGCCCATTCCCCAGGACCTTGGTTATGTAGACCGCACCAAGCCCGAAAACGCATTTTTGTTTGAAATTGACTTTTTGGTAAACAAAAAGCAACTGGGCAACATCATCAACCACTGCATTCAGCGCCATGGCACCGCCATTACCGCCCAAATGCTGGATAAAATCAAAGCTCTCGGCTTCAAATACTCTACCCTCAGCGGCCTTACGGTTGCGGTTTCCGACGCGGTAATTCCGCCGCAGAAGAAAGAGCTGGTAGAGCAGGCCGACGCCAAGATTACCAAAATTACCAAGCAGTACAACAAGGGCCTCATTTCCAACGACGAACGCCTGCGCGATATTCTGCTGGTGTGGGATGAAACCACTCGTGAAGTTTCTAATGCGCTGGAGAAAAACCTCGATTCCCGCAACCCCATCTTTATGATGGCAGACTCCGGCGCCCGTGGTTCCATGCAGCAAATTCGCCAGCTTGCGGGTATGCGCGGGCTAATTGCGAACACGTCGGGCAAATCCATTGAAATTCCCATTCGCTCCAATTACCGCGAAGGGCTGGATATTCTGGAATACTTCATCTCCTCCCGCGGCGCCCGTAAGGGCCTTGCCGATACCGCGCTTCGTACCGCGGAATCTGGTTACCTTACCCGCCGCCTGGTAGACGTTTCGCAGGATGTGATTATTCGCGAGGACGACTGCGGCAGCGAAACAGGAATTGTTATTTCCGACATTATTGGCGACGGCAATGCCATTATAGAGCCGCTGTCGGAGCGCCTTGTGGGCCGTTACTCGGTGCAGGATATTGTGCACCCCGAAACCGGCGAGGTGCTGGTTACCAAAGAAACCATGATGAGCGAGGACGACGCCAACCGCGTGGTGGAGGCCGGCATTACAAAGGTGGAAATTCGCAGTGTGCTGCAATGCAAGGCAAAGCACGGCGCCTGTGCCAAATGCTACGGCGCAAACCTTGCAAACGACCAGCCGGTGGAGCTTGGCGAGGCGGTGGGCATTATTGCCGCCCAGTCTATTGGCGAGCCGGGCACACAGCTTACCATGCGTACCTTCCATACCGGCGGCGTTGCCAGTGCCGACGACATTACGCAGGGCTTGCCCCACGTAGAAGAACTGTTCGAAGCCCGCCGCCCCAAAACCCTTGCCATTATGACGGAAATTGCGGGCACCGTGCACATTGACGACACCAAAAAGAACCGCCATGTGGTGGTAACCGGCAAGGATGAAAACGGCGCGCCGGTGGAAAAAAGTTACCTTATTCCCTTTGGGCAGCGCATACGCGTGCACGAAGGAGACGAGCTGGAACTGGGCGATATGCTGACAGAAGGCCATGCCTACCCCCACGACATTCTTGCCATTAAAGGCATTACCGCGGTAGAAAATTACCTGATTCAGGAAGTGCAAAGCGTATACCGCCAGCAGGGTGTTGATATCAACGACAAGCACATTGAGGTAATTGTTCGCCAAATGATGCGCAAGGTGCGGGTAGACGACGCCGGGTCCACCAGCCTGATAGGGGGCGCCCTGGCAGAGCGTTCGGAAGTGGAAGAGCAAAACCGCGAGGTGGAAAGCCGCATTACCGCAGGGGAAGAGGGCATTCGCCCGGCCGAGTTTACCCCGGTGCTGCTTGGTATTACCAAGGCTTCTCTCGCCACCGATTCTTTCCTTTCCGCCGCGTCCTTCCAGGAAACCACCCGCGTGCTTACCGATGCCGCCATTAAGGGCAAAACCGACCCGCTTGCGGGCCTTAAAGAGAACGTTATTATCGGCAAGCTTATTCCGGCGGGTACCGGCATTCCCGAAGTGGAGGGAATGCTGGAAGAGACAGACCAGGGAAAGTTTGTTTAACCAAATTTGTTGTAGCCCTTTGCGGGGGGCGGTGGAAGCAGCCTGTTTCCACCGCCCCCCATTTTTCCTAAAAATGCCAAAGAATATTTTGTTTTGGCGCAGCAGCAAAATTGCACAACGGTGTGGCGTTAATTTTTTTTTCGCAAATGGTTTGCCTGGCTTGGCGGCCGGGCCAAGCTTTAAAGCAAAAAATTTTATTCAAGCCACGTTTTTGCACCGCTGTGCTCTCTGGAATGGTTTTGTTTTTTTACACAAAGTAAAGAGGTGGTTTTGGGTTGGAAGAAACAAAAAGCAGCGGCCTTTTGCTGCGCAAGCAGGTAAGTTCTCCTTTGCTGTACCGTATTTTGGACAGCTTGTTTGTTATACTTCTCTTCGCAGCCATCTTTCTGGTTGTGTTTAACAACCAGAATACCTTGTATTCCTTCAGTGTGGTTCGCCTGTTTATTTGCGCGGTAAGTGGTTGTTTGTTGTTTTATTTTGCACAGCGCATTCTTGTGCTTTTGCCTGCGCCGCCTAAATTGGTTGAGTATGCCGCCTTTTTTCTGCTTTTTGGCCTTTTTATCGCGTCTTTGCTGTATTTTGGCTGGGGGCTGAAAACCCTGCCGGACACCGGCTGGAGCTTTGGCAATGTGTACAACCACGCGCGCGAGTATGTTTTGAACGGCACCCAGCCCGGCGGCTATTTTTCTGCCCATGTAGAGGATACGGGCCTGTACGTGTTTTTGTGTATGGCTTTTTCCGTTGCCCGCGCTTTCGGCACCACCAATTTTCTGGCTGTTGGCATTTTGCTGAACACGGTTGCCATTGCAGCCGCTGTGTTGCTTTTGTATATTACGGTGCGCAGCGCTTTTGGCAGCACAAAAGGGCTTATTGGTCTGCTTTTTTCCCTTGTGGTGTTTCCGTTTGTTCTGTATGTGCCTCTTTTCAGCGCCTATACGCTGGCAATGCCTTTTGTTGCGGCGGGTGTTTTGCTTTGGCAAAAAAGCCGCCGCGCATGGCGCAGCGGCGAAACCGGCGGCAGCATGCCCTCTTTTGTGGCAACCATTCTTGTGTGTGTGCTGGGCAGTTTTCTGTATTTCCCCGCCGCCCTTGTATGGGTTGCCATTTGTATCGATTTGCTGGCGTTTTTGCGGGGCAAGGGCAGGGTTTGGTATTTGCTGCTTGCCGTTGTGTTGTTTGTGTTGCTGCTTGGCGGTATGCTGCTTGCCTCTTTTAACAGCGGGCTGCTGCCGGGGTATAACTATGAACAGGACGGTATTCCCCTGAACCACTATTTGTACACGGGGCTGGATGACAACAATGCCCATTACGCCCAATATTCGGAAAGTGCTCTTTTAATTGGCAGCAGGCAGGCGCGTTACAACCACAATGGGGGGCTTATACAGGCAAAGCTGTCTCAAATGCAGGGGTGGGGCATATTGGCCCATTTGGGCAACAAGCTCAGCTATTTGCTGGGCGACGGCACTTTTTCGGCCCCGCTTTCTTTTGCGGGCGGCGGGGTGCAGCGAAGCTCCCTTTCCAGCCTTGTGGTGCCGGGCGGCCTTGGGTTTGCCCCGTTTGCCTACGCGGCCTTTACGGTGCAGGTGGCCATGTTGTTTTGGGCAATGGTTTCGGGCATAAAGGCGGTGGTGTACAAAAACAACTATTTTTCTTTTGTGCGCATTGCCTTGCTGCTTGTGGTGCTTTTTTTGCTTGTGTGGCAGGCAGACCCCCGTAGCATTCTGCCCTTTTTGCCGCTTGTACTGCTTTGCGCGCTGGAGGGTGGGCCCATACGGCCTACAATTCGCCCCGCAATGGAAAAGCGACCGCCGCGGGCAAAAGGGGAGGCACCAAGCCTTGTGGATGCGGTAAGCCTGCACGCCAGCGAGTATTCCCATGAATTCGACGATTTGCTGGGGGAAACAGAGAAAACCTCGGGCAGCCTATATGCCCGGGTACAGGGGGAAGAACCCTTTAAAACAAAGCCTGAACTTCACCCGGCGGCGGAAACCCCGCAGGCCCCTGCTATGGAAAGCCAGTTGCCAGTTGCCAGGCCCAGCGCTGCCCCGAAGGGAAAAGCGGCGGCTTCGCCCGCCATGGCAGATGGGCACAAGGCAAATGGCCTGCCGGTTTCGGCGCAGGCAGCCGGTGCACAGCAGGGGAGGGAGGACACCGGTGCCCCTGCCCCCACAGAGGCAACACTGCTGGAGCTTTTGCAAAAGGCCCAAAATGGCACGGCGGGCACTTCCCTTTCGGGGGCCGCGGCCACAACGGTGCCGGGGCCGCAGAACGGTGCTTTGCGCCCGTCGCCGCCGCCCCCTTTGCCGGCGGCGGAAAAAGCGGAGGTTGCAGGTTCCACCTCGCAGTGGGTTTCCCTTTCAGGTGGGCAGGAAGAAGAAGGAATTGCCGCCCCGGCAAAAGAAGGGGAACAGGCCGTTCCCTTTTCGGGGCTGGAAATTCTTCCGCCGCAATAAAAGGGGCGGGGCAAATGCCCCGGGCAAGGGGCTGAAGGCTTTTTTCAAAAGCAAGGTGGTTTTCAAATAGAAGCGGTTTATCCGCTTTTCATTTGGTGTTAAATGGTGTAGAATAAAACCAATCAATCTGGAATTTCGAAGAATGCGGAATAACGCGAAGGAGAGTATATATGGCGGAAAAAAAGGCTGTTGCAACCCCGGCCAAGGCGCCCCAGCAAGACAGAAAATTGGCGCTGGACACTGCGCTGGCCCAAATTGAAAAAACCTTTGGCAAGGGTGCCGTTATGAAAATGGGCCAAAATGTTGCCATGCAAATCGACGCCATTTCCACAGGTTCCATTTCGCTGGACATTGCCCTTGGCGTGGGCGGCCTGCCCCGTGGCCGTGTTGTGGAAATTTACGGGCCTGAATCCAGCGGCAAAACAACGCTGGCTTTGCATGCCCTAGCACAGGCACAGAAAAACGGCGGGGAAGCGGCGTTTATTGATGTTGAGCATGCACTGGACCCCGAATATGCCCGCGCTTTGGGCGTAGATGTTGACAATTTGCTGGTAAGCCAGCCAGACACCGGCGAGCAGGCACTGGAAATTACCGAGGCGCTGGTGCGCAGCGGCGCCATTGACGCCATTGTTATCGACTCGGTTGCCGCCATGGTGCCCCGGGCTGAAATTGCGGGCGAAATGGGCGACTCCCATGTGGGCCTGCAGGCCCGCCTGATGAGCCAGGCCCTGCGCAAGCTTACCGGCGTAATTGGCAAAACGGGTACGGTATGCATTTTCATCAACCAATTGCGTGAAAAGGTTGGCGTTGTGTATGGCAACCCGGAGGTTACCGCCGGCGGCCGCGCCCTTAAATACTACGCGTCGGTGCGCATTGACGTGCGCCGTTCAGAGGGCCTTAAAGACTCAACGGGTTCCTTCATTGGCAACCGCACCCGCGCCAAGGTGGTAAAAAACAAGGTGGCGCCGCCCTTTAAGGAAGCGGAATTTGACATTATGTTTGGTGAAGGCATTTCCCACGAAGGGGAACTGCTTGATTTGGCCGCCAACATCGGCATCATTCAAAAAAGCGGCGCGTGGTTTAATTACGGGGAAACCCGCCTTGGCCAGGGCCGCGACAACGCCAAGCGTTACCTGCTGGAAAACCCTGAATTCGCCAGCGAGGTGGAAAAGCAGGTAAGGGATAATGCCGCCGAGCTTTTTGCCGCGGGCAAAAAGAAACGGGCCGGCGGGCGCGGCAATTTGGACGATTTGCCTGTTGCCGCCGCTGCGGCAAAGGCGGCCCCGGCTACTTCCGAGCGCGGGCTTGATATTTCGGCAGACGACGAATGAGCCAGTTGAAAATAACCCGAATTTCTGAAACCAAGCGGGGCCGCATGGCCCTGTTTGGCGATGAAGAGTTTCTGTTTTCGGTAGATGCGGAAACCCTGTACAAAAACAATATTCAAGAAGGCTCCTCGCTTTCCCATGAGGAGCTTTCTTTGCTGAAAGAAGAAAGCGATACCCGCAAGGCAAAAGACCAGGCCATTCGGTACCTTTCCTTGCGCGCCTACGCACGCAAAGAGCTGTATGAAAAGCTTTGCCTGAAATACGACGAGCTTTCCGCCAAAGCCGCGGTGGATACCATGGAAAGCCTGGCCCTTTTAGACGATGAAACCTTTGCCATGGAAAAAGCCAAAGGTATGGCGGGCCGGCGCAAAAGCAGCCTGGAAATCAGGCGCAAACTACTGGAACTTGGCATCGACCGTGATATTGCCGATGCCGCCGTACAGGCCGCCAGCATCAGCGATGAAGAAACGGCCCTTGCCATTGTTGAACGGCAGTATTTGCAAAAGCTTGCCGCCGGCCAAAGGGAAAAGGTGATGGCGTCCCTTGCCCGCCGCGGGTTTTCTTCGCAGGTTATTCGCGCGGCCATAGGGCAGGCCCTTGCCCGGTTGCAGCAGGGCGAAGACGAGTAACGGCCTGCATC
>JBKEBR010000193.1:0-3098 GCA_047973285.1 Oscillospiraceae bacterium
CCCGGCCACCAGCGGCCGGAAAAAGGCCTGCTTGGCCTGCGCAAGGGCCTTGGCCTGTATGCCAACCTGCGGCCTGCCCGCCTGTTGCCCGCCCTTGCCGCCGCCAGCCCCCTGCGGGCCGACATTGCCCAAAGCGGCATTGATTTTCTGGTGGTGCGCGAGCTGATTGGCGGGGTGTACTTTGGCGAGCACAAAACCGAAGAGGTGAACGGAGAAAAGGTGGCCACCGATGTTATGCCTTACGCCGAGCACGAAATTGAGCGCATTTTGCACACCGCGTTTAAAGCCGCCGCCGGGCGCCGCAAAAAGGTTACCAGCGTAGACAAGGCCAACGTGCTGGACACCAGCCGCCTGTGGCGCACCGTAGCCCAGCGGGTGGCGGGCGAATACCCGGGCGTGCAGTTTGAAAACATGCTGGTAGACAACGCCGCCATGCAAATTGTAAAAAACCCCGCCCAGTTCGACATTATGGTTACAGAGAATATGTTCGGCGATATTCTTTCCGACGAGGCCAGCATGATCACCGGCTCCATCGGCATGATCCCTTCGGCCAGCCTTGGCGAAGGCACCCGCGGCCTTTTCGAGCCCATTCACGGCTCTGCCCCCGACATTGCCGGGCAAAACAAGGCAAACCCGGTGGGCACCATTCTTTCCGCCGCCATGCTGCTGCGCTATTCTTTGGGGCTGCCCCAAGAGGCCGTGGCCATTGAGGCGGCGGTGGATGCCGTACTGGCCAAAGGCCTGCGCACGGCCGACATTGCGGGCCCCGGCGAAACGGCGGTTGGCTGTACCGAAATGGGGGCCGCCATTGTTTCGGCCCTGTAATAAACCACAGCGGGCCGCCGGCCTGCCCAATTAAAAACAACCGGGGCCAACCGCCCCAAAGCAAGAGGGAGCAGCAATGGTTAACTTTATTTACAATACCCCCACAAAGGTGGTTTTTGGCCGCGGGGTAGAAAAACAGGTTGGGGAACTGGTTAAAGCCCAAAAGGCAACAAAGGTGCTGGTGCACTATGGCAGCGAAAGAACCCGCGAGTCGGGCCTGCTGGAGCTGGTTGCCAATTCCCTGAAGGAACAGGGCATTGAATATCTCGAACTGGGCGGCGTTGTGCCCAACCCCCATCTTTCGCTGGTGCGGGAGGGAATTCGCCTTTGCCGTGCCGAAGGGGTCGATTTTATTCTGCCCGTGGGTGGCGGCAGCGTTATCGATTCCGGCAAGGCCATTGCCTACGGCGCGGCCAATGAAGAGGATGTCTGGAGCTTTTTCGAAGGCACGGCCGTTCCCACAGCCGCCCTGCCTGTTGGCGCGGTGGTAACCCTTGCGGCCGCTGGCAGCGAAATGAGCGATTCCTGTGTTATTACCGATGAGCAAAACGGCAAAAAATATGGTTTGAACAACGATTTGGGCCGCTGCCGCTTTGCGGTAATGAACCCCGAGCTCACCCTTTCGGTGCCGGCTTACCCCACGGCCTGCGGCTGTGCCGATATTATGATGCATACCCTGGAGCGCTACTTCACCGGCGAAAAAACCATGGAAATTACCGATGGCATTGCCGAATCGCTGCTGCGCACCGTCATTGAAAATTCTCAAATTCTTACCCGCCACCCCGAAAGCTACGAAGCCCGGGCCGAAATTATGTGGGCGGGGGCGCTTTCCCACAACGGCCTAACCGGCTGCGGCGGCGGCAGGGGAGACTGGGCCTGCCACCAGCTGGGGCACGAGATAAGCGCAAAATACAACGTGGCCCACGGGGCCTCGCTAACCTCTATTTGGGGCTGCTGGGCCCAGTATGTGTACAAGCAAAACCCGGCCCGGTTTGCCCGCCTTGCGGTGGAAGTGCTGGATTTGCCGCACGAGGGCACCGAAGAGCAGCTGGCCCTTGCCGCCATTGAGGAAATGGATGGCATTTTCTGGGGGCTGGACATGCCCACCTCTTTTAAAGACCTCGGCATTAAGCCCAACGCGCGGGACATCAGCGAAATGGTAGAGGGCGCCAGCCGCGCAGGCAAACGCACCCTCGGCTCCTTCCGTGTTCTCGGCAAGGCCGATATGGAGAACATTTACGAAATGGCAAGCCAAAAAGAATAGGCTTGCTTTGGCGCAGGGGGCAAAGCTGCGGTGGTGTTTGCCTTTTTAACAAGTGAACGGAGGAAGATGTATGGAAAATTTAACCAAAACCCAAAAACTGGTGCGCACCGCCATGCTGGCGGCCATTACGCTTCTGCTGGTGGTAACGCCGCTGGGCTATATTCCCATTAACCCGCTCATCACCGTTACCATTGTGGTAACGCCGGTGGTGCTGGGCGGCCTTTTGTACGGCTGGCCCGCGGGGCTGGTGCTCAGCCTGGTATTCGGGCTTTCCAGCTTTTTCAGGGCGCCGGGGGAGGCCCTTGGGCAAATTATGCTGGCCCAAAGCGGGTTGTATACCTTTTTAACCTGTGTGGTGCCAAGGGTGCTGGTGGGCCTGTTCGGCGGGGCCATGCACTCGGTGCTTAAAAAACGCAAGGTGCGCAAGCTGTGGTTCTACGCGTTAACCGGCCTTGGGGGCAGTATGCTCAACACCCTTTTGTTCCTGGGCTTTATCTGGTTCATGTTCGACCCGCAAAAAACAGGGGTAACAGGGGCGGTTATTGTAAGCGTTGCCTCTTTCAACGGTTTAATTGAAGCGGTGGTAAACGCCGTGCTGGTGGCGGTGCTGGCGCAGGTTTTGCTGCGAATACCGGGCGCCAAAAAAAATTAGCCTGCTGCAATAAAAAGGGCACCGCTTTTGGCGGTGCCCTTTTTGAAACCAAAACCCTCTTAAAGAATAAGACTACAGGTTGAAAAAAACATAAAATATTTCGGCTTTTGCGGCTTCATCACCACCGTACAGGTAACACAGCTTAAAATTGGTTATGTTCACCGAAACCGAAAACAGGTAGTGGTACTGTACAGTGGCGCCCGCTTCAAGGGTGGCGGTTAGCGGGGCCATTTCATCGCTGAACGAAACCATTGGGTCGGCAAAGCCGGCGGTTCCCCACTGCAGCTGAAAATCCGTATCCAGCAGGGTAAGGGGGGCGCTGCCGGTGTTGGTAATTTCCACCAGCACATCAATAAA
>JBKEBR010000194.1:0-3417 GCA_047973285.1 Oscillospiraceae bacterium
ACGCTTGTTACCATTGCAGACGCCACGCTTTCGGAAGACATTCTGCGCCTGCAGGAACGCATTGAAAAGGTAAATGCCGTTACCTTTACCAGCGTATCCGACGAAATTACGGCCGATACCCAGCAGCTGGCGGAAATTAAAATTGAATATGCCACCGCCAACAGCGGAATAGACGAAACCACCCACAGCCTTGCGGCCAGCAAAACAGAGCTGGCGGCCGCGCAGGCCGCCGAAAAAGACGCGGCCAGCCGAATGGATACCGCAAAAGCAACCTACTACAGCCTTTTGGGCATAAGCGGAGATTCCGCTGTACAGCGGGAGTATGAGGATGCAAAAAGTGCCCTGGAGCAAATTCAGGCGGAGGTGCAGGAGCTGCAAGGCCTGCTTGCCGCGGCCCAGCAGGCCTACGACAAAGCGGTGGATGATTATGTTGCGCACCTGTACACCAAGGCAACATCGGGCAGGCCCAGCATTGCAGAGTTTAAAGATTTAATGCAGACGGCCCCTGTCTCGCCCTACAATTATTATACGCTGGGCCAGTTTGCCTACTTGGGCTGCCCTCCGGGGGGCACCCTTATTCCAGATGTGGCCAATGAACTTTGGGCAGAATTCAACCTTCAGTCGCAAAACCTGGCAACTGCCACCTCTACCGTAACCCCGGCGCTGGATGCGGCCGCCGCCCAGTTGGCGGCCGCGCAAACACGCTTTGCCGCGGCGGAAAGCGCATACTGGGCAGAGAGCGATAAAACCAATGGGCGCTCAATAGAAACGCAAAAGGCGCAAAACGAATACCAGGTGGCCCAAAGTGCCTACAGCACGGCACAGCAAACCAGAATAAGCATTGAACAGCAAACAAAGCAGCTGGAAACACAGCTTCAGGTTGAGCGCGAAAAAGCGCAGGACGCAATTTGGAGCCTGCAGGAGCGGTTTAACGCCGCCAAGCTGGCCATTTCAAGCCAGTTGGAAGAGGAACTGGACAAATATACTTTTGAAATGGAGAAAACCAGCATTCCCGCTTCGTTTGACGGTGTTGTAACCAGCCTGCTGGTAAAGCCGGGTACGCTGGTAACCGCCGGCACAGAGCTTGTGCGGGTAGAGCCCTCGCAAACGGCGGAAAGCCCCGGCAATGTGGTGGTGTGCTACATTCCGCTGGAAAGCGGCAAAAAGGTGCAGCCGGGCATGCAGGTAATGGTATACCCCACCACCGTAAACCGCCAGGAGTATGGGTATGTGTATGCCGAAGTAATAGCGGTGGACAATTATGTTACATCCCAAAGCAAGCTGCAAACCCAGCTGAACGACGAAAGCCTGGTAAATTCTTTTATGCAGGACGGGCCGGTGGTGGCCGTAACCTGCCGGCTGGAAACCGATGCTTCCACCGCCAGCGGATACCGCTGGAGCAGCAAGAAGGGTGCCGATGTAACGCTGAACGAGGGAACAATAGTAAACGCAAATATTGTAACCGAAGAGAAAGCGCCCATTACAATGCTGATACCGCTGTTAAAAGACAAGCTTAACATTAGCCAAAACTAAAGGGGGCAGGCCAAAAATGGGCAAGCAGTATGCAAAAACCCCCACAATTTACCAAATGGAGGCAACCGAGTGCGGGGCCGCCTCTTTGGCAATGGTTTTGGGGTATTACGGCCGGTTTGAGCCCTTGGAGCAAATGCGCATAGAAACCGGTGTTTCCCGGGATGGGTGCAATGCAAAAAATATTATGCGGGCCGGGCGCAAATTTGGCTTTGAGGTGAAAGGCTTTCGCAAGGGAATGGAGGGCCTGCTGGCGCTGCGCCCCCCTTGCATTATCCACTGGAATTTCAACCATTTTGTAGTGTGGGAGGGCGTTAAGGGCAAATTTGCCTATATCAACGACCCCGCCATGGGGCGGATCAAGATTACCATTTAGTAGGTGGACGAATGATTCACAGTTGTTGTGCTTACCTTTGACAAAACTGCCGGTTTCCGGGCTTCTAAAAAGAAGAGCATCCTGTTCTGCTTTATTCGCACCCGGTTAAAAGGGCAGTATGGCCCCATTGCGGCCCTTGTTGTAATTGGGCTGTTTCTGGTTTTGCCGGGGCTCATTATTCCGGTGTTTTCCCAGGTGTTTATCGACGATATTTTGCTTGGCGGCAACAATAGCTGGATCACCGCTTTTCTTGCCATTATGCTTATCACCGTTTTATTCCAGGCGGCCCTTACCCAGTACCGCGGCCTTCTTTTGCAAAAGCTGCAAAGCAAAATGGCGCTGGTAAGCGCCCACAGCTTTTTATCGCACATGTTCCGGCTTCCCATGAGTTTTTTTGACCAGCGCTATTCGGGCGATTTGGCCGAGCGGGTGGAAAACAACAACAATGTAAGTGTGTTTTTGGCCGGTGAACTGGCCGAGACCCTTCTTAATATTATGGTGGCGGCATTTTACCTTGTGCTGCTTTTAATGTACAGCCCCCTGCTTACGCTGATTGGCATTGTAAGCATTGCGCTAAACCTTACGCTGGTAAAGCTCAGCTCAAATGCCATAGAAAATTCCACCATGAAGCTGCAGCAAGACCAGGGCCGCATGGTGGGGTCGCTTTTTGCCGGCCTCAACATAACCAGTACCCTTAAGGCCTCGGGTGCCGAAAACGAATACATAAGCCGCATTCTTGGCCACTATGCAAAAACCATAACCCTGGAGCAGCGGCTGGGCAAATTGCAGCAGGTTTTAAATGCGGTGCCGGAGGTGGCCGGAGAAATTGCCAATGTGCTGGTTTTGATGATGGGTGGCGTGTTGGTCATTCGCGGCGAAATGAGCGCCGGTATGCTGGTTGCCTTTACGGCCCTGCTGGCCTCTTTTACCGACCCTGTAAACAAGCTTGTGGGTATGATTCAAAAAATTCAAACCTTAAAGGCAGACATGAGCCGTGTGGAAGACATTGTAAAGTATGAGGAAGACCCCAAATTTGCACCAGCAGGCACCCAGGCGGAGCTAAGCACCAAGCTGAGCGGGGTGGTAGACCTTGAGGGAATTTCTTTCGGGTACAGCATTTTAGACCCGCCCCTGGTAGAAAATTTCAATTTCCATTTAAACAGCGGCAGCTCCATTGCCTTTGTGGGGGCGTCCGGCAGTGGAAAATCCACCGTATCCAAAATTGTAAGCGGGCTGTACCTGCCCTGGCAGGGAGCGATCAGGATGGACGGCATTCCCGTGAATGAAATTCCAAAGGAAATTATCAATTCCAGCGTTTCAACGGTAAGCCAGAACATCACCTTGTTTTCGGGAACCATTCGCGACAACCTTACCATGTGGAACAAAAGCGTGCTGGAAGAAGACATTGTCCGGGCTGCAAAAGACGCCTGCATTCATGACGTTATTACCCAAAAACCGGGGGCGTACGATTTTGAATTGGCCGAGGGCGGCAGCAACCTTTCGGGCGGGCA
>JBKEBR010000195.1:0-5742 GCA_047973285.1 Oscillospiraceae bacterium
GGAATTCAGACCTTGAAAACCTCGCTGCGGCGCAGTGTTTACCATTCCACTTTTTTTGAAGAAATGGGCTTTCAGTATATAGGCCCTGTGGATGGGCACAATTTGCCCGCCCTGTGCCATTTGTTTTTAAGCCTGAAAAATATTGATAAACCACTATTTATACATTTGGAGACCACAAAGGGAAAAGGTTTTAAGCCGGCTGAAAACAACCCGGGGGCTTTTCACGGCGTTTCCTCCTTTGATGCCAACCATATCACCGACCCGGATATTACGCCGGGCGCTTCTTTTTCCACTGAATTTGGCAAAGCATTGGCCAAATATGCCGGCACCAACCCACGTATATGCGCCATTACGGCAGCCATGAAATATGGCACCGGGCTTCAATATTTCAAAAAAGCCTATCGTGAGCGTTTTTTTGATGTGGGTATGGCGGAAGAACACGCGGTTACCTTTGCCGCGGGGCTTGCCAAAAATGGAATGCTGCCCGTGGTTGCCATTTATTCCACGTTTTTACAGCGTTCTTACGACCAAATTATTCATGATGTTACCCTGCAAAAATTGAACGTGCTGTTTGCCATAGACCGGGCCGGTTTTGTGCCCGGCGACGGCGAAACCCACCAGGGCATTTATGATGCCGCTTTTTTGAGCCAGCACAGCCAAATGCCCATTGTTTCACCGGCAAACTATGCCGAGCTGGATTTTTGGCTGGGCCGCCTGCTTAAAGAGTATACCGGGCCGCGGGCCATTCGTTACCCGCGGGGCGAAGAGGCTGGCTTGATGGCGCAAAAAGGCTGCAGCGGCAATTTATTCGACAGGCTGCTGGAAAATAAAGGCGCAAAGGTAGCGCTGGTTTCTTACGGGCGTGAAACCGAAGACGCCCTGCAGGCAGCCGGCCTTCTGCAAAAGCAGGGGATAAAGGCGGATGTGTACCAAATGGTGCACATCAACCCCATCCCCCCCGGCCTGCCACAAGCACTTGCCGGGTTTTCGGCGGTTGTTTTTGCTGAAGAATCGGTACGGCAGGGGGGAATTGGTGAGCATTTGGCCATGCAGCTGTACGCCGCCGGTTTTAAAGGCGGTTTTGTGCACATTGGCGCGCCCGGCGCAGGCAACGACCATGCCTCGGTGCCGCAGCTGAAAGAGGCGGCCGGGCTGGATGCACAGGGCATTGCCCGCCGTACCGAAAACCACTGTAAGGAGAACCGGCTTTGAAGGATGCCCGCTTAGACCAATATCTTTTTCAGCAGGGGCTTGCGCCCAGCCGCGAGCGCGCCCACGCCCTGATTATGGCGGGCATTGTGTATGTGAACGGCGCTAAGGCAGATAAAGCGGGCACCCCGGTGCGGGAGGGCGCGCTGGTGGAGGTGCGCGGCAAAGACCTTGCCTATGTAAGCCGCGGGGGCCTTAAGCTGGAAAAGGCCCTTCAGGTTTTCCCAATAGAATTGCAGGCAAAGGTATGCATGGACATTGGCGCTTCCACCGGCGGCTTTACAGACTGTATGCTGCAAAACGGCGCGGCAAAGGTGTATGCGGTGGATGTGGGGTATGGGCAGCTTGCCTGGAGCCTTCGGTGTGATGCGCGGGTGGTGAATTTGGAAAGAACAAACATTCGCAATGTAACACCAGCCGAGGTTGCCGAAAAAATTGATTTTTTCAGTGTGGATGTGTCATTTATTTCTTTAAAGCATATCTTCCCTGTTGCGGCGGCCCTTGCCGCTGAAAACGCCCACGGGGTTTGCCTTGTGAAGCCGCAGTTTGAAGCGGGCCGCGAAAAAGTGGGAAAAAAAGGTGTGGTGCGGGAGGCGGAAACCCATGCGGAGGTAATTGCCAACGCAATGGAGTATGCGGTTCAAAACGGGTTCGCCTACCTTGGTTTAAATTTTTCTCCCATTAAAGGACCTGAGGGAAATATAGAATTTCTTCTGCATGTTTGCCGCGGCGGCACGCCGGCCGCACTTCCTATGCAGGCGGTTTTGCAAACGGTAGAACAGGCGCACAAGGCCCTGCGCCAGGGGAGCGGAGTATGAATATTTATTTGGTGCCCAATTTTTCCAAAAACGCCGCACTGGAGGTAGCGCGCCAGGCGGTGGATATTTTGCTGGAAGAGGGCGCGGCAGTGCTGCTGGAAGAACCATTTGCCAAGTATTTTGCCCCTGCCCCGGGAATACGCTTTCTTACCGCACAGCAGGCTATGGAGGCCTGCGATATAGTGCTTACCATAGGGGGAGACGGTACGCTGCTGCGCGCGGCGCGCCAGGGGCTGCACTGCCCAAAGCCGCTGGTTGGCATTAATATGGGCCGCCTTGGTTTTTTAACCATTATAGAAAATGATGAATTGTACAAGCTGCGCCGGCTGCCCAAAAGGGAATACCAGGTAGAGCAGCGCTCTGTTTTGCAGGCAAACTTCGGCGGGGCAAATTCTGCCGCTTGTTTTGCGTTTAACGATATTGTATTATTTAAGCAGGTGCCCAACAAAACCATTTCCATGGACATTTACTGCGACGATTGCAAGGTGAGCAGTTTTCGGGGCGACGGTATTATTTTTGCAACCTCAACAGGTTCCACTGCTTATTCCATGAGCGCAGGCGGCCCTATTTTAGACGCGCGGCTGGGGGGCATTATTGCCACCCAAATTTGTGCCCATATTGTACACACCCCGCCTATGGTGTTCGCTTCCGACCGAATTCTTCGGGCGGTACCACAGAGCCCTCCCGAAGATGAGGTATACATAAGCTGCGATGGCCAGGAAAGCTGGCAGCTGCCCTGGAAGGAAGAAATTATCATTCGCCAGGCAGGCTTAACGGTTCCGGTAATCGAGTTTGAGGATGCAGGGCAGCTGAAATCAATCGATAAAAAACTTAAAGGTAGGTGACCCCAGTATGAAAAATGCCCGCCACGCAAAAATTCTTGAGCTTATCGACCAGCAATCGATAGACAGGCAGGAGGAACTTCTTGTGCAGTTGCGTGCCGCCGGTTTTTCGGTTACGCAGGCCACTGTTTCCCGCGATATACGGGAATTGCACCTTGTTAAAACGGCAACAGGCAACGGTGGGTTCCGGTATGTATCCTCCTTCGATAGAGATAAGCCACGGCATGAGCCCAGCCGTTTTGAAAATATCTTTCGAGAATCGGTTCTAAAAAGCGATTACGCCGGAAACATTGTAATGGTGAAATGCTTTACAGGCATGGCGAACGCGGCCTGTGAGGTATTCGACTCTATGGTGTGGAGCGATGTGGTGGGAACGCTTTCTGGCGACGACACCTTTATTGTGCTGACACGCAGCGAGGCCGCAGCCAATGCGTTAAGCAGGCAGCTACAGCAGTATATTGTTGCCCGGCGCTGAAACCTTACTCTGAGGGGCAGGGGGAAATTTTCCATGCTTTGTGAAATTACAATTGAAAATGTAGCGGTTATTGAGAAAGCCACAGCTTCGTTCGGCGGTGGTTTTAATGTGCTTACCGGCGAAACCGGCGCGGGCAAATCTATATTAATCGACAGCATCAATGCCATTTTGGGCAACCGTACCAGCCGCGATATTATTCGCAGCGGGGCGGCAAAAGCCTGTATTTGGGCTACCTTTAAAGGGCTTTCCCCCAAAATAGCAAACCAGCTGCAAGAGGCCGGGTACCCCTGTGAAGATGAGCTGCTGCTGTACCGCGAGGTTTCGGTAGATGGAAAAAGCAACTGCCGCATCAACGGCATGCCTGCAACCGCGGGAATGCTGCGGGACATTTGCGGCGGGCTTATCAACATTCATGGCCAGCACGACAACCAAAGCCTTTTAAACCCGGCCCGGCACCTGGATGTGCTGGATGCCTTTGCCCAGAATGCACCGTTGCTGGAGGAATACCAGCAGCAGTACCACCAGCTTGCAGAGGTGCAAAATGAAATAAAACGCCTTGCCTCCAACGAGGAAAACAAGGCGCGCAAGTTAGAGCTTTTGCGTTACGAGGCCGAGGAAATTGAGGGCGCGGCCCTGCACGAAAATGAAGAGGAAGAACTGGCCGAGCAGCGCAATGTAATTCGCCATTCCCAAACCATATTGGATGCTTTAAACCAGGCCTATGTTGCCCTTTCGGGCGGGGACGAGGCCTCTGGGGGGGCGGTTTTGCTGGGCGAGGCATTTAACCAAATGACGGCGGCCGCCCGCTATGCCCCCGACCTTGCCAGCTATGCCGATACCCTGGGGGAAATGTATTATTCCGCCACCGAAATTGCCACTGATATTCAAAACCGGTTGTCGGCGTTCGAATTTGACGCACAGGCGCTGGATGACGTGGAACAGCGGCTGGACAGCATTTTTCGCTTAAAGCAAAAATACGGGCCAACCCTTGCCGCCGTTTTGGAGTATGGCGAAAAGGCCCGTCAGCAGTTGGAAGAAATTGAGTTTTCTTCCGAGCGCCTGGCGGGGCTTGAAAAACAACGGGAAGCTCTTTTCAGCAGGGCAAACGCCCTGGCGGAAAAGCTTACCCAAAGCAGAAAGGCAGCTTTCGACGGTTTAAACAGCCAAATTGCCGAGGCACTCCATTTTTTGAATATGCCCGGCATTGTAATGGCTTTGCAGTACGGCAAAACAGCTCTTGGCCCAAACGGGCAAGACAATGCGGAATTTTACATTTCCACCAACCCCGGCGAAACCCCGAAACCCCTTGCCAAAATTGCCTCCGGCGGTGAGCTTGCGCGCATTATGCTGGCCTTAAAAAGCGCCCTTGCAAACAGGGATGAAGTGGAAACTGTTATTTATGATGAGATTGACACGGGTATTTCCGGCCTTGCGGCAGGGCGCATCGGCCAGCTTCTGCAGCAAACGGCCCGCGGCCGGCAGGTAATATGCGTAACCCACACGGCACAGGTGGCTGCCTACGCCAAACGCCATCTGCTGATAGAAAAGCAAGTGGCGGAGGGGCGTACCTTTACCCATATTTATGAACTGGACCGCGCCGCGCGCACAAACGAGCTTGCGCGCATTATTTCGGGAGACAGGGTAACAGACCTTGCCCGTGCCAACGCGGAAGAGATGCTGAAAATGGCAAGCGGCTCTTAGCCGGGCTTGTGAAAAAACATTTAAAAACCACAAAAAAGCGGAACCTTATAATTGGGTTCCGCTTTTTCTGTAAATTGCAGCACACTGTGTGGTTTTAAAAAGTTGTTACCTGTGCTTCGCCCGAAAACGAAGAAAAGGTTGCCGTGGCATTTTTTTAATAGAGCACCTGTGTGTTGCCGTCGTCTGCCTTATACCTGCCCTGCAATTCGGGGTAGGCGCTCAGCATGCTTTGTTTGGCCTCAAGGCGGTCGTCCTCAACAGCGGTTGCCGCCACCCGAAGCCATTTACCGCCGCCGAAAGCACAAATTTCGATGTTGGGGTTGCTTTTCATCTGCCGCGACACATCCTTGGCTTTGCCTGTTTGAATGTAAAGCTTGCCTTCAAAAATGTTGACAGTGCCAAAAGGGCGCACCCTTGGCTGGGTGCCTTCTACTGTGGCAAGGTAGTAGGTGCCGCATTCTTTTAAAAAATCGTATGTTTCCTGCATGAAAAATTCCTCCACTGTAATTTATTATATTGTATCGGTTGTGTAAACACGGTATAATAATAGCATTTATTGCGTATAATTCAAGTACGATATTTTTTCGGTTCCTCCAACTTAGTGGGGGGATTGACTAAAGTAACTTCTCGTCAATTAGCTTATCAATTTCATCGAATGACACACCATAAATTAGTGGTTTGTAGTTTCCATAATACA
>JBKEBR010000196.1:0-2004 GCA_047973285.1 Oscillospiraceae bacterium
AACAACAGGCCACCATTTTTACATGTTGGCCTGTATTTTAAAAACAACCACTTTACAAAGATTATAACACTTCCCCACAGGGCCCGCAACAAGCTTTCTGCGCTTTAACCCAAGGCAAAAACATGCTATAATGGTAAAAAGGCGCGCGGCGGCCGCCTTGCTTCATGCCCGCATTCATTTTCAAGGCCAATTTTGTGCCGGAAAGGACCTTTCGTGGAAGAGAATGGAAAAATTATTGCGCTTCTGATTGATGCGGAAAATGTTTCCCCCAAATATATCAAGGTAATTCTGGATGAGCTAAGCCTGTACGGCACCCCCGCCTACAAACGCATTTATGGCGACTGGACAAGCCCCGACATGGCCAGCTGGAAAAAGACCCTGCTGGAAAACAACCTTACCCCCATTCAGCAGTTCAGCTATACCCAGGGCAAAAACGCCACCGACTCGGCCATGATTATAGACGCCATGGATATTTTATACACCAAAAACTGCGAAGGCTTTTGCCTTGTTTCTTCCGATTCCGATTTCACCCGCCTCGCCTCCCGCCTGCGGGAAAGCCGCATGCAGGTAATTGGAATGGGGGAAAGCAAAACCCCCATGGCTTTCAAATCTGCCTGCGATATTTTCAAGTATTTAGATGTGCTGATCAACATTAAAAACAAGGCTCCCGGGGAGGCAACCCAGCCCCTTCGGGAGGCAAAGCCCGACAAACCTGCCAAAAACGGGAAAAAGCCTGAAATTGCCCCAAAAACTCCGGCAAAGCCTGTGGAAAAAACACCCCCCGCCCTGCCGGTTCAGCCCACTGAAGCACAGCAGGAGGAGGCCGCCTCCGGCTTTGTTCCGCTGGAAAAAATTGTACAGCGCATTCACGACATTGTGGAACGAGATTCCGACGAAGACGGTTTTATGTCGCTTTCCCAGGTGGGCGATATTCTGGGCCGCCAATATGCCGACTTCGACACCCGCAACTACGGTTTTTCAAAACTGCACAAGCTAATTGACTACACCGGCAAGTTTGAAACCCGGTACGACCAAATACCCGGCGGGGGCAAAAATTTAATGCTTAAAAACAAATAGCTGCCGCCTTATGGCATGGGCGGCAAGGGGCTGGCTGGCACGGCAAGGGCAGTGCCCCGCGTTTTGCTGCTGCCTTGTTGCAGCGGCAACCCACCCGCATTTTGTATATATCTGGTGTCTTTTGTTGCCTGCGGCCGGTTCACCCCGGCCGTTTTTCTTTTCCAATTGCTTGACAGGCGGCGGCCGGGTACTATATTCTTGTTGCAAAGGTTTTTTCCGTCAATTTTTCAGCACTTTTAAACCAGCCCCGGCGGAGCCTGCCTTTTCTTTCTTTATTAAAGAATGTTCCGCAACACACGCTTTTTGCCGTATTTTTATCCATACATTGTATAGGGAGGTAACATGTATGAAACGCTCTGCTCTGCTTATTACCGCCGCACTGTCGGCTTTGCTTGTTCTCTCGGGCTGCGGCGGCACGGCCTCTGAAACACCCTCTTCTTCTCCGGCCGCCTCTTCCCTTTCCTCCACCGCCGCCGCAAGCGGTGCTGAAGAACGCATTTTTACCCTGGAAGAGCTGGCCGCCTACAACGGGAAAGACGGCCAGCCCGCCTATGTTGCCGTAGACGGCGTTGTTTATGATGTTTCCGCTTCGCCCGAATGGGAAAATGGAGAGCATAAAATGGGCATTACCGCCGGCCAAGACCTTACCGAGGAAATCAAAAACAAATCGCCCCACGGCGTATCTGTACTGTCAGGCTTTCCCGTTGTGGGCCGCCTGGCTGAATAGGGGGAAAACACATGTATAAAGCTGTAGGGTTTGCCAACCGTGTACTGGTTCTCCTTCTTCTTCTCCCCTCCCTGCTCAGAAAACTCAACCAGTGGTTTTTTAACAGCCAGTCTGCCCTTTATTTGCGCAGAATAAAATTTTTGCGCACACTGAATAAGACCGTGGGGGCCATTTTGCTGGGGGTTATAGCCGTGACCGGA
>JBKEBR010000197.1:0-2723 GCA_047973285.1 Oscillospiraceae bacterium
AAGGCCGCGGCAATTTTTGAAGGGCCCAAAACAGAGCGGCGGCAAAGCGCCCCGGAAACCGGGGCGCTTTTGTGTTGCGCTGTTATGGCTGTGAACTAGGCGGGCGGAAAGAGTGGGGCAAAGGAAAGGGCAGGGCGAAGGAAAGAGAAAGACAGGGGCAACAGGCGGGCATTCTGCTGCACCAGCGCGGCGGCATCCATTGCCAGGCAAAAGCGTGCGGGCAGGGCTATGGGGCCAAGCCGGGCATTGCCCGCCACACCATACCATGCAACCGCACAGAAGAAGGAAAAAACAGCAACGGGCCGCCAGCAAGAAAAGGCCGGGCGCCGCCGCCTGAAACCGCCCGCCGCCTTGACAAACCCGCCGTTCTATGGCACTATTTACAGCAGTGTGTTTTATAAACCGAAAGGGCGGGGCGTTTGGTGAGAAGCCCGCCGCAATGCGGTTTTATTTTTTTGCTTTTTGGCCCGGCGGCGGCTTTGGCCGGCCCCGCCCGCCCCTTTTGTACCGGCCTGCAAGGAGAGAACGAAAAGAATGATAACGGTAAGCAATGTAAGCCTGAACTACGGCGCGGAAAAGCTGTTTTCCAGCACCGACTTAACCTTTGCCCCCGGCAACTGCTATGGCATTATAGGGGCCAACGGGGCGGGCAAATCTACCTTTTTAAAAATACTTTCGGGCGAGCTTGAGCCCAGCACCGGCGAGGTATTTTTGGCGGCAAACCTGCGCATGTCGGTGCTGAAGCAGAACCAGAACCAGTACGACGCCCACCCGGTAATGGAAACGGTGCTGATGGGCAGCGCCCGCCTGTACGAAATTATGAAGCAGAAGGAGGCCCTGTATGCCAAGGAGGATTTTTCCGACGAGGACGGGGTGCTGGTTTCCGAGCTGGAGGGCGAGTTTGCCGAGATGAACGGCTGGGAGGCCGAATCGGACGCTTCCAAAATGCTGCAGGGCCTTGGCATTCCCATAGAGCTGCACGAGCAGCAAATGGCAGGCCTTGACGGCCGCCAAAAGGTAAAGGTGCTGCTGGCCCAGGCGCTGTTCGGCCAGCCCGACGTAATTTTGCTGGACGAGCCCACCAACAACCTGGACTACCAGTCTATCCGCTGGCTGGAGGACTTTTTGCTGGACTTTGCCGGTACGGTAATTCTGGTTTCCCATGACCGCCACTTTTTGAACAATGTGTGCACCCACACCGTGGATATTGACTACACCAAGGTAAAGCTGTATGTGGGCAACTACGACTTCTGGTATGAGTCCAGCCGCATGGTGCAGCAGCTGCTGCGCGAGCAAAACCGCAAGGCGGAGGAAAAAGCCAAGGATTTGCAGGACTTTATTGCCCGGTTTTCGGCCAACAAATCGAAGGCGCGGCAGGCGACTTCGCGCAAAAAGCTGCTGGAAAACCTTACCTTTGAGGAAATGCCCGCCTCCTCGCGCCGGTACCCCTGGGTGGGCTTTACCCCCGAGCGGGAGCTTGGCAAGGATGTTTTGTTTGTGGAAAACCTGAGCAAAACCATCAACGGCGTAAAGCTGCTGGACAATATTTCCTTTACGGTGGGCCGCACCGATAAAATTGCCCTGGTGGGCGACAACGAGCTGGCCCACACCGCCCTGTTCCAAATTTTGGCGGGGGAAATGGAGCCGGACAGCGGCAGCATAAAGTGGGGGGTAAGCACCTCGCAGGCTTATTTCCCCACAGACAACTCGGCTTTTTTTGAAGGCTCTGAGGCCAATATGCTGGAATGGCTGGCCCCCTATTCGCCAGACCAGCACGAAAGCTACCTGCGCCAGTTTTTGGGGCGCATGCTGTTTTCGGGCGACGACGTGTTTAAAAAGGTAAAGGTGCTGAGCGGCGGCGAAAAGGTGCGGTGCATGCTTTCGCGCATGATGCTTTCGGGCGCCAATGTGCTGATGCTGGACCAGCCCACCAACCACCTGGACCTGGAATCGATTACCGCCGTAAACAACGGCCTGGCCGATTTTAAGGGCGTGCTGCTGTTTTCTTCCCACGACTACGAATTTATTCAAACCGTTGCAAACCGCATTATGGAATTTGCCCCGGGCGGCTTTATTGACCGCAGCGGCACCTTTGAAGAGTACCTGGAATACAAAAAGAATATATAAGCGCCGCCGTGCCGGGCGCTCCACAATAAAAGAGGCGGGAATTTTCCCGCCTCTTTTTGCTTGTGTTTTTGTTTGCCTGCGGCAGGCCCGGAAAGGGCCCGCCGGCAGGGCGCCGAACGCGGCTTTGTGGCAGGCGGCGGGCGCCTGTATGGCTTTGCCCGGCGGCAACAATGTTTTCGGGGCGCAGGGCGGGGCGCTGCGCTGCCTTGCCCAAAAGCGAGAACGAAAAGCTTGGCGGCAGCGGAAAGGCCGCTATATAGCCGCGCTAAGGCGGGCTTGAAGCCGGTTGAGCGCTGCCACTGGCAAACAGAAAATGCGCTGTGGCGGGCGGCCGTGTGGCGTGCGCCTTTGTAAAAGGCCCGGCAATTGGCGGGGCAAAAAGGCCGGGCAAGGCGGTGCCAAAGCCAATTGAATAGTGCCATTGCAAACAAAAAACGCGCTGTGGCGGGCGGCCCTTTGCGGGGCGCGCTGGAAAAGCCTTTGTGTGGCCGCGGCCTGCCTGCCCCCAAAAACGGCCCGCAACTTAAACCCCTGTGCCGGGGGGCTAATACCGTGCCGGTGCCTGCCTATTGCAGCAGAAAATACGCCAGCACCAG
>JBKEBR010000198.1:0-2474 GCA_047973285.1 Oscillospiraceae bacterium
CTCCTTTGCCACCCGCCAGCCCGACCCCGTATTGCAACAGCTGGAGCAGCCCTACGACCTTTCCATTACCACCAGCGACGCCTTTCGCCCCGTTTCCCGCTATTGGGACAGGGTACACCGGCCCGAACAGCTGATGACTGCCCTGATAAATGCCATGCGGGTGCTTACCGACGGAGCCACGGCAGGCGGCGTGTGCATTAGCCTGCCCCAGGACGTACAGGCCGAGGCCTACGATTTCCCCGAAAGCTTTTTGGCAAAACGCGTGCACCGCATAGCCCGCCCCCTGCCCGACGAAGGCGAATTGCAAGCGGCCGCCGAAAAAATTTTACAAAGTAAAAAACCGCTGGTGGTTTGCGGCGGCGGGGTGCGCTATTCCGAAGCGGGCGAGGCCCTTGCGAATTTTTGCTCTGCCTTTGGTATTCCTTTGGCCGAAACCCAGGCGGGCAAAAGCGCCGTGGCTTCCTCCCACCCGCTGAACCTTGGGGGCGTGGGGGTAACCGGCAACAGCGCCGCCAACCAAATTGCCCGCGGGGCAGACCTTGTGCTGGGCGTTGGCACCCGTTTTTCCGACTTTACCACCGGCTCAAAAGAAATTTTTTCAAACCCCGGAGCCGAATTTGTATCCTTAAACCTTTCCCGCTACCACGCCGAAAAAATGGACGCCCTGCCCCTTGTGGCAGACGCCCGCGAAACCCTTTTGCTTTTGCAAAAGCTGCTTGCGGCACAGGGCTACCACGCCGCCTGGCAGGGTGAAATTGAACAGGCAAAGGCGGGCTGGGAAAGGGAAATACAGCGCCTTGCGGCTTACCGCTATGCCCCCGGCTTTGAACCGCTGGTGGCGGCGCGCAACCCCCGCTCTATTGAAGAATTTGTTGCCCTTACCGGCGGGGTTATTACCCAAACGGCGGCCCTGGCCCTTATATGCCAAAGCATTGAGCCAAACGCCATTGTGGTGGGCGCCAGCGGCAGCCTGCCGGGCGATTTGCAGCGCATGTGGACCACCGACGAAAAAGACGCCTACCACATGGAATACGGCTATTCCTGCATGGGCTACGAAATTGCCGGGGCCCTTGGCGCCAAGCTGGCCAGCCCCCAAAGCCCGGTGTACAGTATGGTGGGCGACGGCAGCTTTATGATGCTGCATTCTGAAATGGCCACTGCCCGGCAGGAGGGGCAGAAAATAACCATTTTATTGTTTGACAACTGCGGCTTTGGCTGCATTAACAACCTGCAAATGAGCAGCGGCATTCCCAGCCTTGCCACCGAGTTCAGGGCCCGCAACCCCGAAACCGGCAAGCAGGACGGCCCCCTGCTTACCACCGATTTTGCCGCCATTGCCAAAGGCTATGGCTACACCGGCTACACCGCCAAAACCATGGAAGAGCTGCAAACTGCCCTAACCGAAGCCAAAGCGCAGCCGGGCCCCGTTTTAATTGATATAAAAGCCCTGCCCAAAACCATGACCGACGGGTACGGCAGCTGGTGGCATGTGGGCCTTGCCGAAACCGGCACAAACCCTGCGGAAAAGCAAGCCTATGCCGAGGGCCAAGCCCGCCTTGAAACGGCCAGAAAATACTAATTATTTAAACAGACAGTGATTGATAAGGAGGCCAACTATGTTCAGCAATAAGGTAAAACTGGGAATTGCCCCCATCGGCTGGATCAACGATGACATGCCCGACCTTGGCAAGGAAAACACCTTTGAGCAATGCATTAGCGAGGCGGCTCTTGCCGGGTTTGCAGGCACCGAGGTGGGCAACAAATACCCAAAAGACCCCAAAACCCTGCATTGGTATTTAAACCTGCGCGGCCTTTCCATTGCCAGCGCCTGGTTCAGCTCGTTTTTAACCACCGCCCCTTATGAAGAAACCGAAACAGCCTTTGTGCAGCACCGAGATTTTTTGTACGCCATGGGCGCCAGGGTAATTGTGGTTTCTGAGCAGGGCCACAGCATTCAGGGGCAGATGGAAACCCCGGTGTTTGAGAAAAAATACGTAATGAACGACGAGGAATGGAAAAAGCTTACCACCGGCCTTGAAAAGCTGGGCCGCCTTGCCGCCGAGCGGGATATGAAGCTGGTGTACCACCACCACATGGGCACCGTGGTACAAACCACCCCCGAAATTGACCGCCTGATGCAGCAAACCGACCCCGCTTTGGTGTCGCTTTTGTTTGACTCCGGCCATTTGGTTTATTCCGGCGAAAATGCCATGGAAATTCTCAAAAAATACATTGCCCGCATTCACCATGTCCACTTAAAAGACATTCGCCCCCAGGTGGTAAGCAAAATAAAAGACGAACACCTCAGCTTTTTGCAGGGCGTTCGCCTGGGCGCCTTTACGGTGCCGGGCGACGGCTCTATTGATTTTGCGCCCATTTTTGAAGAGCTTGCCAAAGCCGGTTACGAGGGCTGGCTGCTGGTGGAGGCCGAGCAGGACCCCGCCATTGCAAACCCCTTTGAATATGCGCTGAAA
>JBKEBR010000199.1:0-3160 GCA_047973285.1 Oscillospiraceae bacterium
CGGTAAACCCGTCGCGGGATATCATTTTAAAGCCGTTTAAAAAAATCATGGCAAACACGGTAATTACCGCGCCGCCCAGCACGCTGGGGGGCATGTTGGCAAACACCGCGCCAATTTTAGGGCAAAAGGCGGCGCCCATCATAATAACGGCGGCCACCCCAAAGCAAAACCGGTTGATAACCCGCGTCATCAGCACAATGCCAGTGTTTTGCCCAAAGGCAGAGCTGGGGAAGGTGCCGAACAACGCCCCCAGCTGTGAAACAAGGCCGTTGGCAATAATGCCGCCGGAGTTTTCGGCGTCGGTGGGGTCGCGGCCAAAAATTCCGTTGGTGATGCCGGCAATGTTGCCCATGCTTTCAAGGCCAACAATTAAGAAAACAGCGGCAAAACTTGCAATGGCCTCGGGGTGAAATTCCGGCTTGATGTACAAAAATTTGGGGAAGGCGAACCAGGCTGCCTCGGCAATGGGGGCAAAATTCACCTTGTTCATGGCAACCGCCAAAGCATAGCCCGCCACAATGCCAATCAGCAGCCCCACGTTTTTCAGCATGCCCCGCCCAAACCGGTTGATTACGGTGATGATGACAAACACGGTAAAGCCAATCAGCAGGTTTTGCCACGAGCCAAAGTCGGCGCTGCCCTCGCCGCCCGCAAAATAGGTGGCGCCGGTGGGCAGAAGGTCCATGCCAATGGCAAGCAGCACGGTGCCCACCACAAGGGGCGGGAAGAGGGGCTTTAAATATTTCACAAAAAACCCCATGAGCACCATGGCAAGGCCGCCTGCCAGCGAAGCGCCCAAAATGCCCGCAATGCCGTGGCTTACGGCGGTGCTTTGCATAACCGGCACAAAGGCAAAGGAGGTGCCCATTACAAGCGGCAGGCCCGAGCCAATTTGGAATTTGCCTATTTTAATGGGGTAGGCCTGCAAAAGGGTGGCAATGCCCGAAATAAGCATGGTGCACTGCACCATGGTTAAAATGTCGGCCTGGGTAATGGTGCCCACAAGCCCGGTTACAATTAAAATAGGGGTAATGTTGCCGGTAAACATGGCAAAAATGTGCTGCAAACCAATGGGCACGGCCAGCCGCAGGGGAGGACGCCCCGCCAGCGGGTAAAGCAGCTGGCTTTGGGCGCCCTGCCCGCCCGCGCCGGGCCCGGTTTTTTGGGGGGAAGAGGTGGGTGTTTGAGGTTTCATTGTATCTCCCGGGGAAGGGCTATGCGGTAACGCGCTTCCAGAAATCGGCGCTTTGCTCGCGCGCTTTTGCCAGCACGGCCTGCTCGTCTACCGTTTGCATTACGCGCTCTTTCATTACAAAGCGGCCGTTGATAATGGTAGAGTCCACACAGCGCCCCATAAGCCCGAACACAAGGTGCCCGGCAATGGTGTTTTCGTTAAGCGGGGTGTGGGGGGTATAGTCCACCACAATCAAATCGGCATAGGCGCCCTTTGCCACAATGCCCAGCGGTTTTTTAAAGAAGCGGCCGCAAATGGCGGCGTTGTTTTGGAACAGCATTTGTACGCTTTCCATAAAGCCAATGCTGGGGTTGCACTGGTGGTGCTTGTGAATAAGGTTGGCAACCTTCAGCGATTCAAACATGTCCTGGGTGTAGGCGTCGGTGCCAAGGCCCAGCAAAATACCCTTTTGCAGCATTTGCAGGGCGGGGGTGGTGCCCACGGCGTTGCCCATATTGCTTTCGGGGTTGTGCACCGCCATGGTGTTGGTGTGCTTAAGAATGTCCATTTCGGCGGCGTTGATGTGAATGTTGTGAATGGCCAGGGTTTTTTCGCCCAAAATTTCTGCGTCGTGCAGGCGCTCAATAACCCGCTTGCCGTATTTGGCAAGCGAATCGTACAAATCGGCAATGCCCTCGGCCACATGCACGTGGAAACCGGCGCCACGGCTACCCATGGCCTCCACACATTTTTCAAGGGTTTTGGGGCTTAAGGTGAACGAGGCGTGCAGGCCCAGCATACCCTTTACCATGTCGCTTTCATCTTTGGCGGCGTGGTCAATAAAGGTGATGTTTTCCGCAATGGCCTGCTCGGCGGCCTGCTCGCCGTCGCGGTCGGTTACTTCGTAGCAAAGGGAAGAGCGCAGGCCAATTTTTTGCACTGCTTCGGCTACGGAAAACAGGCTGCCCTGTATGTGGTGCTGGCTGGCGTGGTGGTCGAAAATGGTGGTAACGCCGTTGCGCACGCTCTCAAGCCCGGTGGAATAGGCGCTGTACAAATTGTCGTCCAGGTTCAAAACCTTATCAATTCGCCACCACATATTTTCCAGAATATCAATAAAATCTTTGTTCGGCTGGGCCTGCGGCAGGCTTAAGCCGCGGGCAAAGCTGCTGTAAATATGGGTGTGCGCATTGATAAGCCCGGGCATAATTACCCGCCCGCGGGCGTCATCAAAGCCGGCGTCGGGGTATTTCTTTTGCATGTCGGCAGTGGTGCCAAAATCGGCAATTTGGTTGCCGTCTACCGCTATGCAGCCATTCCCCAAATAGGGAAGGGCGGGGTTATGGGTAATAAGGCGGCCGTTTCCAAGTAAAAACATAGTGCGCTCCTTTCTGCTTTTTGAACCGGTGTGTCAACAAAAATATTGTGGAACACGGGGCCCGCAGGCCGGTGGCAAAACCCGGCAGGCGGCCTTTTACAGCCGTTAGCCTTCAATGGTGGTGCCGGTTTTGCCCGCAATGCCATCTTCGGCTTTTTCCAACAGGGTAATCAGGGCCTTGCGGCCGGGTTTGGAGGCGGCAAACTGCATGGCGGCCTGCACCTTGGGCAGCATGCTGCCGGGGGCAAACTGGCCCTCCTCAATATACCGCTGCGCATCTGCCAGCGAAAGGCTGCTCAGCCATTCCTCGTTCTCTTTGCGGAAATTGACGGCAACCTTTTCCACGGCGGTAAGAATAATAAGGTAGTCGGCATCCAAAATTTCGGCAAGCTTGGCCGAGGCAAAGTCTTTGTCTACCACGGCGCTGGTGCCCTTCAGGTGGTTGCCCTGCGCCATTACGGGAATGCCCCCGCCGCCCACGGCAATAACCACCTGCCCGGCCTGCAGCATGGCCCTTACGGTGTCTTTTTCCACAATGTCAATGGGCATGGGGCTTGCCACCACGCGGCGCCAGCCGCGGCCGGCGTCCTCCATCATGGTGTAGCCGC
>JBKEBR010000200.1:0-2742 GCA_047973285.1 Oscillospiraceae bacterium
CCAGCCCGAAGGAAATGCCCGCCGCCCCCTGCTGCAAAGCGGCTTCGGCCAGGGCCAGCATGTGGGCCAGCTGTTCGGCGGTGGCGGGCGCGTAGGGGCTTGCAAGCCCCGCGGCCTTGCGCAGGCTAAAGCTGTGGCCCACCAGCTCGGCCTGGTTAATGGCAAAGCCCCCGCTGTTTTGCCCGGCCAAAAAGTCTCCGGTGGCAATGGGGCTTAGCCCGCAGTTGCCGCCCACGGTGGTGGTAATGCCCTGCAGGGCGGCCAGCCGGCCGGAATAATCGTACCCGTCTATATGGCCGTGCACGTCGATAAAGCCGGGGGAAACCACCAGCCCGGCGGCGTTTACAACGGTTTCGGCCTGTAGGGGCACAGGGGAAACGGCGGCAATTTTGCCGCCGGTAATGCCAATGTGGCCCGGCGCGCTGGTTTTGGCGCGGGTATCCACAACAAGGCCGTTGTTAATGGCAATATCAAACAAGGCGGCACCCCTTTCCATTTTTTAAAGCGCGGCGGCCGGGCGCACAAAAGCGTGCGTTTCAACAAAAAAACGGCAGGGGCGGCCTTACAGGTAGCCGCCGTTGTCTACGCTTATTTCGCCGCTGCGCAGGGCAAGGTCTTTGCGCTGCCATTCGGCCAGCCAGCGCAGCATTTCGCGCCGGGGCAGCGGGCCCTTGCAGCCCGGGGCGGGCGGCTCCAGCAGGGCGGCGGCCAGGCTGCGGAAAAACGAGGCCACCCCCGAAGAGGGGGAAAAGTCGAAGATGGTTTTTTGGCCCAGCATGCTGTCCTCCAGAAGGCGGGAATGGTGCACGTAGCCCAAAATGGGAATGCCGGTAAGCCCCGCGTATTCGTTTACCTGGGTGCGGGTGTTATACAGGTTTGCGTTGTTTACCAACAGCTGGGTGCTTTGCAGCACAGCGGGGTTGGTGTTGCAAATGGCCTGTAAAATGCTGTTGGCGGTGGCCATAAAGGCAAAGCTGCCGCTGGTAACAACAATGCAGCGGGCCATCAGGCCGTCGCGCACCGGCAGCATGTAGCCTGTGCAGGGCACGTCGCCCGCAAGGTCGTACAAAATAATGTCAAGGCCCAGCTTTTGGGGCACCTGCTGTTCCTCCAGCATATCGTCCAGCAGGTGAATGCTGCGCACCATGCAGCCAATGCCCGGCTCCAGGCTGCCCAGCTCAATGCAGTACACCCCGCTTTTGGTGGGCAGAATGTAGTCGTTTAGCGATATTTCGTATTTGTCGCGGTAGTCCTCCAAGGCGGGCAGTATGTCGGCGCAGCCCCGCAACAGCAGGGTAGAGGACATGCTGATGTCGTCGCCCACCAAAAGCACCTTTTTGCCCATAAGGGAAAGGGCATGGCAAAGGTTTTGGGCAATGGTAGATTTGCCGCTGCCGTCGCGCCCCAAAAGGCAGATGCGCTGAACCATACAAAACACCTCCGTTTATTGCCGGCTTTGCGGCAGGGCGCGGCTGCGCCCCCACAAACCGGCCGCTGCTGTGTTGTGCCGGCTGCCCGTGCCACAAAGCCGCAACGCCTTGCGCCACCGGCAGCCGGCACAGCGGCTGCCGCCCTTTTGCGGGGGGCGGGCCCGGCCCCCGCAAAAGGCAGGGGGCTTGTGTTGCGCGGCGGTGTTACGCGCCCGCGGCAGTTTTAAACTGGGTCCAAACTTTTTCGTGTTCGGCAAGCGCCTCGGTGCCAATGGGCTGAATCATTTCGGTTTCGCCGAATTCAGCGGGCAGGGTGAGGAAGCTTTTGTATTCGTCGCTGATGAATTCTTCGGCGGCGGCGTTGGTGCAGTAGTAGCCAAGGTATTCAAAGCACTGGGCCGAAACCTCGGGCTGCAGAATGTAGTTGATAAACTGGTGGGCGGCGCCCGGGTGGGGGGCGTTCACCGGAATGAAGTTGGCCATAATGCCAAAGCCAATGCCCTCGGCGGGGTAAACCACCTTAAGGTCGGGGTTTGCAATAAGGGCCTGGGTTACCTGCGAGGTATACATAACCGCGGCGGCCACCTCGCCCGTAAGCAGCAGGTCTTGGGTGTTGTCGTCAATAATGGCGCGAATGTTGGGGGCAAGCTCTTGCAGCTTTGCGCCGGCGGCGTCAATATCGGCCAAGTCTTCGGTGTTGTAGCTTTTGCCCAGCACCTTTAAGGCCATGCCGTTGATAACCCGGAAGTTGCCGATAACGGCGAGGTTGTCTTTGAAGGCCTCGTCCCACAAATCGGCGTAGCCGGTAATTTCTTTGTCTACCGCGGCGGGGTCGTACACAATGGTTTGCACGCCGGCGCCGTAGGGCACGGTGTATTCATCGGCCGCATCGTAAAACTGGCCCTGGTAAACCGGGTTGATGTTGCCCCAGTTGGCAATTTTGCTTTTGTCCAGCTTTTGGGCCAGGTTTTGTTCCACCACCGACTGAATGATGTAGTCGTCGGCAATTACCAGGTCGTAGTCGCCGCCGTTGGCGGCTTGCAGGCGGGTGAGCATGGTTTCGTCGGTGTCGAAGCTGCTGTACACAATTTTAATGCCGGTTTCGGCGGTGAAGGCGTCCAGCACCTCTTGGGGGAACATGCCCTCCCAGGTGTACAGGTTCAGCTCGGTATCGCCCGCGGCAGAGGCCGAAGCGGAAGCGGCACCCGAAGCGGTGGAGGCGGCGCTGGAAGAAGAGGCGCAGCCGGCCAGCAGCGAAACAGCCAGTACAAGGGCCAGCGGCAAAGCAAACAATTTTTTCATCTTTTTCTCC
>JBKEBR010000201.1:0-10967 GCA_047973285.1 Oscillospiraceae bacterium
CCAAAAATTTCGTCGGCGCCTTCGCCCGAAAGTACCACCGTTACCTTTTGCCGTGCCAGCTTTGCCAAAAACCACAGCGGCACGCTGGAGGGGTTGCTCTGGGGCTGGTCCATGTGGTACTGAATGTCGGGGAAAGCGGCAAAGCATTCCTCTGCCGTAAGCAACTGCCGAAAGTTTTTTACCCCTATTTTTTCGCTGAGCTCTGCCGCATAGTTGGTTTCATTGAACTTGTTCTGCGCAAAGCCAACCGAAAAGCTGTCCTCGGGCTTCAGGCAGGCGGTGATATAGCTGGAATCTACCCCGCCCGAAAGGAAGCTGCCCACCTCCACATCGCTGATGCGATGGGCGTTTACGCTTTCGTGTACCGCCTCGTCTATTTCTTCCACACACTGGGCGCGGGTAAGGCTGCCGTCCTCTTCAAAATTTACGTCCCAATAGCATTCGGTGCGCATTTGGCCGTTTTGCCAAACAAAATAATGGCCCTGGGGCAGGCTGTGCACCCCTTTAAAAAAGGTGTCCTCCCCGGCGGCAAACTGAAAGCTGAGGTAGGCGCGCAGGGCGTTGGGGTTTACCGCCTTTTCGAAGCCGGGGTGTTCCAGAAACGCCTTAATTTCGCTGCCGAACAATAGGCCGCCGCCGGGCAGCGCCGTGTAATAAAAAGGCTTGATGCCAAAGGGGTCGCGGGCGGCCAGCATGGTTTTGGTTTTGGTGTCCCACAATACAAAGGCAAACATGCCCCGCAGCTTTTCTACCAGCTTTTCGCCATATTCCTCGTAGCCGTGCACCAGCACCTCGGTGTCGGTTTGGCTGGTGAACACATGGCCCTTGGCCACCAGCTGCTCGCGCAGCTCCATAAAATTATAAATTTCGCCGTTGAACACCGTTACAACGGTTTTATCTTCATTGTACATGGGCTGGGCGCCCGCCGCGGAAAGGTCGATGATGGAAAGGCGGCGAAAGCCCAGCCCCATGGTTTCATCGGCATAGTTGCTTGCCATGTCGGGCCCGCGGTGCACAATTCGGTTCATCATTTTGTTCAGAATCACCTTTTTTTCCGCCGCTTCCCTTTGGTCTGAAAACCCTACAAAACCGCACATTGGCCGGCCTCCCGTTGTTTACAAATGGTTTATTTTATGGGGCAATATACTTTTTGTTCTTTACCAGTGAAACCCCGTGGGGGTTTTGCCGCAGGCCAGAATGGCGGCCTCGGCTAGCACCTCCATGCTGTCCATAAAGCGGGCGTCCAGCAAGCCGCCCTTTTTCAGCAGCGAAAGCTCGGTGCAGCCAAGAATAATGGTGTCGCAGCCGCTGCCAAACAGCTGCCCCGCCGCCGCATGGAAGCGCTGCATATTGGGCTCTTTGCCTCTTTTAATATCACCGTAAATAACCTCCATCACCTGCTTTTGGCCCTCGGCGTCGGGCACGGCGCAGGCCAGGTTGCTTTCGCGGCAAACCCGCTGGTAGGTTTCGGTAAAAATGGTGCCGTCGGTGGCCAGAATGCCCACCTTTTGGCTGCCGCTTTGCTGGGCCCGCGCTACCGTATCGCCCACCATATTCAAAATGGGAATGGAAATCACCTCGTTCAGCCGCTGGTAAAAATAATGGGCGGTGTTGCAGGGAATGGCAATTACCTCGGCCCCAAAGGTTACCAGGCGCCCCGCCTCTGCCTCCATTACCACAAAGGGGTCTTCGCTGCTGGCGCCGCGTATAAAGGCGGTGCGGTCGGGGGTGCTTGCCTTGCTGGAAATGACCATATCAATATGGTCCTGGTCTTTTTCGGCAAGGGTATGGGCGGTTACCAGCTCGTAAAAATAGGCGGTGGCCATAGGCCCAAGGCCGCCCAAAATACCCAGCACTTTGCTTTTTTCCATAATGGTTGCCATCTCTTTTCTGCGTGGGCCGGGCGCGGCCCCTGCGGCAGAGGCTTTTTCACCGGCTTGCGTGGGCTGCGGGCCGCACAGGCCCCTCCGGAATATACTATTTGTTGTTTCTTTGTGGTTTTTTACAATATTGGGCGTATTTTTGGTAATACCGGCGGTTGTGCTCCCACAAATACAGGCGGCGCAGCGGGTTTAAAAAAAGGTCGTAGCCGTACCCCAGGGTGGTGGTGTCTTTTTTGGCGGCGGCAATGGCCTTGGCGCGCCGCACAAGGCCTTCGTCCTCGGTGTATTCCCACACAATGGGGGCGGGAATGGAGTGCCAGAAGCTTTCGCCCTTAAACAGCAGCGGCTCGGCAAAGTTTTTTTGCAGCACATGGTCTTCCACCACATAGCGGGCAATGTTCAGCCCGGCGCCGGTTACATAATAATTGCTGCGGCCCTGGCGCAGGTTAATTTCAAACACGCGGTAGGTGCCGTCGCGCGGGTCAAGCTTAATGTCGAAATTGGCAAAGCCGGTGTAGCCAATTTCCTCTAAAAAGGCGGCTATTTTTTGCATAAGCGGGCCATCGTATTCGGTTACAATGGCGGCGTGGTTGCCCACGGCTTTGGGGGTGTGTTCCTCCAGCATTACGTGGCCAAGGCACATCATTTTCACCTTTGTGTCGCGGCCGCAGTAGGCTGTAAGCACCCGCATGCCGCTGTCGGCGCCGGGGACAAAGTCTTGTATAATCAGGGTGTCGGCATAGCCGGAGGCGAAAATTTGCCCGGCAATTTCCTTAGCCGCGGCGGGGCTTTCGGCCACATACACCTTTTGCATGCCCTTAAAAGGGTGCTTCCAGTACTGAATGCTGCTGCTGGGCTTTATAATAACCGGGTAGGCAAAGGGCAGGGCCTCCAGCCGCGAGGGGCTGTCTTGCGGGCCCATAATTTGGGTGGCCGGGTAGGGAATTTCAAACTTTTCGCAGTAGCGGTAAAAGCTTTCCTTGGAAACCAGGTTTTCCATAAGGGCGGCATCAATGTAGGGCACCGTGTACCACTGCCGCAAAACCTCGCGGTTTCGAATCAGCAGGGCCGCGTAATCGTCGGTGCAGCCAAGCAGTATTTTGCTTTCGCCCGGGTGGGCGGCGGCAAATTCCCGCAAGGTTTTTACCAGCACCTCGTCGGTGTCTATATTTTCCACCGGGATTACCTTTACAATGCGGGAATATTTGGTTTCGCCCATGGCATAGCGCCCAAAGGCCCGGCTTTTTACGCCGTACGCCTCGTGAAAAGCGCGCGCCACGCTGTAGCAGTTCATATCGGCGCCCAACAAAACGGGAAGTATTTTTTGCTGCATAAATTCCACCTTACCGGTTTGGTTTGCGGCCCCGCCCGCCAAAGTGCGGGCCGCCGTTTTTTTGGATATATCTAGCGAATTATTATATCACATTCAAGGGGCAGGGTCAAAAACAAGGGGGCTGCATTTTGTGCCTGCAAAATTGACTTGCCCGTGTAAATATGGTACGTTTTTACCAGTGTGCTTTTATAGCCTGCCTGCGGTTTTTACCCGGCGGGCCAGGGTTTTGCACGGCTGCATTTTACTGCCGCCCGCCAGGAGGTTGCCATGAAAATAATGAAAAGGCTTGCCGCAGGGGCGCTTACAGGTTTTTTGCTGCTTGTAGGCTGCCTGCCGGTTTTTGCCGCCGATACCACCACCAGTGCCAACAACGCCGCAAACTGGCTGAAAACAAACGTTGCCGCGCCCGCCCCCGGCGATGAGGACACCGTGCTGGCCCTTTTGCAGGGCGGCTTTATTACCCCCGGGCAGGAATATACCCAAGGCTACCTGCGGCAGGTGCAGGCCCACTTTGCAAGCGGCAGCGCCAACGGGCAAAGCCTTGCCGCCACCGCCCGCCAGGGCCTTGTGCTGGCAGGGGCGGGGGTAGACATTCAAAAAGACGTGCCCCAGCTGCTGGCCGCCTTGAACGACCGCACGGCACTGGATATTGAGGGAAGCGAGGCCCAGTGCGCCGTGCTGCTGCTGTTTGGCAGCGGCGGCGAAACCCTTGCCGCGCAAACAAAGCTGGACCTGCAAAGCCTTGCCGCCGATGTGGCCGCCACTGCCAACCCCGACGGCGGGTTTGGCAGCGGGGGCGTGTCCGACGTATTTTCTACCGCCCGCGCCCTGGAGGCCCTGGCCTATTACCGCGGCGCCACCGGGGTAGAGGATGCCCTTTTGCAGGGCGAAATGTGGCTGCAGCTGCGCCCCAACGACTTTGGCGGCTTTGACGTGGACGGCCAGCCAAGCGCCGAAGCAACCGCCCGGGTTATTTTGGCCATGGCAAGCCTTGGGTACGACCCCACCCTGCTTTCCCCGGCTGAAGCCGCGCCGCTGGTGGACGCCCTGCTGGTATTCCAAAACGAGGACGGCAGCTTTTCCGCCAACCCCGACACCCCCGCCGGCGCCGGCCTCTCCTCGCTTTGCACCTTGGCGCTGATGGCGAAGTACCGGTTCGACCTTGGCAAAACCGCCTCGCTGGATTTTTCGGCGGTTGCCACCGTGGCCATAAGCAGCGCCCCGGCAAGCAGCGATGCTTCGCAGGGGCAAAGCGGCGCTTCTTCCGCTTCAAACACACCCACGCTGCCCGCAGGCAGCCAGCCCTCCACCCTTGTAATTGTGGGGGTATTGGCCGGTATTGTTGTTGTGCTGGTTTTGCTGGCCGTGGTGTTTGCGGGGCAAAGCAAAAAAGGGCGAGGCAAAAAAAGGCCCAAAGGCCCCACCGGTACCGGGCGCCCGGCCGCGAAAAAGGCACCCCCAAAAGCCGCCGCCCCTGCCGCCGCAAAGCGCCCCCCGCAAAACAAGCCGCAGCAAAAAGAAAAATACACCTACCGAAAATAAGGTTTGCCTTTTTATACTTCCCACACAGCGGTTTTCGGGGCCTTGCGCCCCACCGGCGGGGGCCCTGCCCTGCGCTTTTATTTGGGCAGGCAATTTTTTGCCGGGCCGCCGCTTAACCCTTTGTACCGCTTTGGGGCCAATTGGCCCCGTAAAGGAGCCCCGTATGCACGTTTCTGTTGCTGTTTGCCTAACGGCAAAAGATTTACAAAAGGCCCTGCGGGCCGCAGAAAAGGGTTATTACCTGCGCCCTTTGGCATACTGGGGCTTTTTAACCCTTGTTTTTTTACAGTTCCCCTTTTTGGTGCTGGCCCGCACAGAGGTGCGCGCCCCTGCGCGGGTGCTGTTCCCTTTTTTGCTGCGCCAACCAATTTTTTGGGGGCTGCTTGCCTGTGGTTTTATCGCCTTTGTGTTTGCCGCTTTGGCGGGCGGCTTTGGGCGGGTGCCCGGGGCCCATTGCCTGCTGGGCCTGCACAGGCAAACCGAGCTGGACATTGCCCCCGAGGGCGTTGCCATATACCAAAACGGCAGCCGCATGGGCTGTTTCACCTATGGCGCCGTTACCCGCTTTGTATGCCGCGGGGGGCTTTTGGTGCTGCTGCATAAAAATACTTTGCTTGCGGTGGTTCCCACCCGGTGCTTTGCCACCCCCGGGCAGGCCGCCTTTGCCCAGGGCCTTATACGGCGGGGAATTGCCGCCGCCAAACCCGGCCGGCGCAGCGCGGCCCTTTCGCCCACTCCCCAGCAATGCCTTTGGCGGTTTTTGTTCCCCATAGGGCCCATTGCTTCGGCTCAGGCCTCTCCTCTGCTTTTAAAAGAAAAGCCCAAACGCTGGCCCACCGCCCTGCTGGGCCTGGCCGCGCTGCTTTTGCTCTGCTTTGCGCTGGCGGGCCTGCGGTTTTCTTTTTTCAACCCGTATGCCTGCGGGGCTGGGTTTTTTGTGGCCGCTTTTTTCTTTTTGCGGCGCTGCCGGGTGGCCTACAGCGCCAAGCCGCAGCTGGCACAGTATTTATATGGAAACTGCGTATTGGAAATTCACCCCCACGGAATGCGGCTGTACAACAGTACCGTTGAAATAACCGCCCCCTGGGCGGATATTGGCGGTATTTCTTCGGGCCCTGGCCTTGCCGTAATATTCTCCAACTTTGGCGAGGTTTTTCCGCTTCCCTTTTCCATTAAAGACCATGCCAAGGCCGCGCAGGCCCTTGCCCACATTCAAAGCAGCGCAGCGCAGCAAACCGCAGGTGCGGCAGCAGGCGCTTTTAAGGCCGGCTAAGCCCCGGCGGCCATTTGCCATACTTAAAAATATTGGCCTGCCTTTGCACGCCCCGCCTTCTGCGGGCCGCCGTTTTTGCTTTGCGCCGCCTTACAGCGCAAAGGGGGCCTCTCTTTTTTATTGCGCCCGCCCGGTTTTTTCAACCGGCGTGAAAAACCATATACAAAAGCCCTCTCCCACCAATGGGAAAGAGCTTTTACTCTTGTAGGTTGGCAGCCTTTACAGGCCTATGCCCGGGGGCGGTGCCCCCGCCGGGCTTTCTTCGCTGAACAGGTCTACCCCGAAGGGAACGCCCGGCTGCTTTGCCTCGCGCTGGTTCAAAATAGAAACCGAAACACAGGCCGCCAGCACCCCCGCCACCAAGGCGTTTGCCGCTTCAGCAAGGCTTTGTAAGTCGGTGCCCTGGTAAAGCGCGCTGTACAGCAGCTGCAAAAATTCCAGCAGGCCAAACAAAAAGGCCGCCATACCGCAAACACACATCCACTGGGCGCGGCGGCGCACCATGGCAATGTACAAAGCACGCAGCAGCATGCCAAACCAAAGCATGGCGAAAAGGGCGGAAAAAATGCGGATAAGCGGGGCCATGCGGTATAAACTGGCCGGTTTTGACAGAACCCGGTAGATGGTTTGTATACAAAGCGGCATGGCGGCCAGCAGCCCCCAAAAGGCGCTTTTGGTGGGCGAGGGCTTGTTTTGCCGCCAGAATTGCCGGGCCGCCAAAAGCAGCCATATTCCATACCACAGGTAAAGGGCCCCCGTAACCATTTCAAACACAGAAAGCTGCTGCAGGCCGCCGTAGAAAAAAAGGCCGCCATAGAAGCCCCCGGCCACCCCGGCCAGGCAAAACACCAGCGAAAGCGCCCGGCTTTTGTGGCGCATGGCCCCCACCGCGCCGGGCCCCACCAAAGCAATACAGCCGCAGCAGGCGGCAAGCGCAAACAGCAAAACGCCATAGCGCGCCCAAACGCTTCCCAGCCGTGTAAAGCCGGTGGCATGGTCGGTATAGGCGGAAAGGTCTACCCAGTACAGGGCCCCCACCCCCAGCAAAATTGCCAGCAGCAGCACAACCAAAATGGTTCGTTTCATTGGGGGGGCTCCTCCTTGCTTACAGGCTGTGCGGCGCAAAGCAGCGGCCCTGCCTGCGCGGCTTTTTACAGGCACCGGCCAAAGCGGCCACAAAACACCTGTTCGCTTTGTTTTACAGCCTTTCTTCCAGCGGGGTATAGCGCTGACGCACCCCAAGGTACTTATAGGCAGGACGCATAATTCTGTTGGCAAAAATAATTTCCTCGGCGCGGTGGGCACACCAGCCGGGAATGCGGCTGATAGCGAACAGCGGCGTGAACAGATCTTCCGATATACCCAGCATACGGTAAATAAGGCCGGAAAACAAGTCTACATTGGCGCAAACGTCTTTGTTGCCCTTTTCTTCCCCAAACACACGGGGGCCAAGGCGCTCTACGGCGCTCAGCAGCTTGAAATCGTCCCCAAAGCCTTTTTCGGCGGCAAGGCCGCCCGCGTGCTTGCGCAGAATAACCGCGCGCGGGTCGCTTACGGTGTACACCGCGTGGCCAAGGCCATAAATTAGGCCGCTGCGGTCCCCCTCCTGCTTGCGCAGGATGCGGCGCAGAAATTCCGAAATTTCATCGTCGTCGTCATAGTCTTTTACGCCGTTTTTGATGACGTCCAGCATTTGCATAACCTTGTGGTTGGCGCCGCCGTGCTTCGGCCCCTTCAGGCTGCCAATGCCCGCGGCAATGGCGCTGTAGGTATCGGTGCCGGAGGACGAAAGCACCCGGCAGGCGAAGGTGGAGTTGTTGCCGCCGCCGTGGTCGGCATGCAGGGTAAGGCACAAATCCAGCAGCCGCGCCTCCTGCTTTGTAAACTTTTGGTCGGCCCGGTAGGTAGACAAAATGTGCTCGGCAATAGACTGGCCCGCCACCGGCCGGTGGAAATACATCGACTGTTTGTCGTACACCCGGCGCTTTACCTGGTAGGCGCTCACCAGAATGGTGGGCAGGCTTGCAATTAACCGAATGGACTGCTGAATTACATTCTGCAAATCCTGCCCTTCGGGGTTTTCGTCGTAGGAATACAGGGCCAGCACGCCGCGGGCCATTTTGTTCATAATGTTGGGGCTGGGCGCCTTCAAAATCATGTCCTCTTCAAAGCCCTCGGGCAGCTCGCGCCACTCCTCCATCAGCGAGCGGAAATCCTCCAGCTCGCCTTTGCCGGGCAGCGTGCCAAATAAAAGCAGCCAGATTACCTCTTCAAAAATAAACCGGTCTTCCTCAAAGGAAGCCTTGATCAGCTCTTCCACATCAATACCACGGTAAACCAGCTTGCCCGGGCAGGGGGTTCGCACCCCGTTTTCCATGGTGTAGCCCACTACGTCGCACACGTTGGTAAGGCCCGCCAAAACGCCGGTTCCATCGGCATTGCGCAGGCCGCGCTTTACCCCAAGCTTCTCAGAAATTTCAGGGTCGATGTAGTTGTTTTTTTCGTACTCCTCGCACAAATATTCAATAGACCTGTTGCTGGAAAGTGTTATTTTTTCCTCCATGAATCTTGCACCCCTCTCAAAGTGTTCTACCAATTGTACCCCAGCATATTAAAAAAAACAAGATATTTTTGCCGCCGCAGGCCCCGCGCCATTCTTGCATAAAAAATATACAAAAATGTATTTTTATTAGCCTTGCCAATAGGCGGCCGGGGGAACAACACAAAAGAGGGCAAACAAAAGAACCTTCGAAATACGCCCTGGCAAAACGCAGCCCGCGGCAAATGGTTGTGCCCGGCAGGCAAAGCGGCCGCCGGGCGGCCCGGGTTTGCGCTTTGCCGCCTTATATTTTTAGCCGGGCGGCACAAAAGCCCTTGCCCTTTTATAAAATTTAAATCAATTTTTGATTGTTTCAAAATTATTTATGGTACTTTTGGTTTTTTATTTTAAATATTTTTACTATATGCTACTATTGTTTAAAATTATTCCGTTCAAAAGGGAGAGGTAAATGGATACCGTTGACAAACAAATTCTGCTGCTGCTTTCACAAAACGCCCGGGCCACCGCTTCAGAAATTGGCAGGCGGGTGCATCTTTCGGTGCCCGCGGTGGCAGAACGCATAAAAAAGCTGGAGCAAACCGGCATTATTGAAAAATACAGCGTTCAAATTAACCGCGCACAGCAGGGGTACACCCTGATGGCCTTTGTGTTTGTTGCGCTGGAAAACAGCCGGGCCATTGAAGCCTTTCGGAAGGCCGTTGCCGCGCACCCGCAGGTGCTGGAATGCCACCATGTGGCGGGCCCGTTTGATTACCTGCTGAAGGTTTTGGCAAAAGACACCGGCGATTTGGAGAATTTTTTAACCAACCACCTCAAAAAAATAGAGGGGATACGCTCTTCCAACACCACCATCTGCCTTTCCACCTTAAAGGAAGAAACAAACCTGTAGGAGCAAGCCATGGTACAAAAAGGGTTTCGTTTTGGCATGCTGTTGCAGTTTGCCATTGGCCCCGTTTGCCTGTTTATTTTGAAAACCGCGGCCCAGCGGGGCTTTGCCGCCGCCCTGCCGGGGGTGGTGGCCGCCGCTTTGGCAGACGCAGCCGAGCTTTTGCTGGCCTTGTGGGGGGTGGGGGCAATTTTACAAAAAAGCCCCCGCGCCAAAAAAATATTGGCTGCCGGGGGTTCTTTTGTTATTTTTTTCTTTGGCCTTGCTTTTGTGCTGGGCGCTTTTCACCTTTCGGTTTTGCCCGCCATTTCGCTGCCGGGGCCGGCCAGCGGCGCCGTGTTTGAAAGCACCCTGCTGCTTGTGCTTGCAAACCCGCTTTCCATTGTTTTTTGGGGCGGGGTGTTTTCGGCCCGGGTGGCCAGCCAGCACCTTGTCAAAAAAGACCTTGCCTTTTTTGCCGCGGGGTGCATTTTGTCTACCCTGGTTTTTCTCACCGGGGTTTCCCTGCTGGGCAGCCTTGCCGGGCAGTTTTTACCGCCGGTTTTTATTGCCGTTTTAAACGCGGGCGTGGGGGCCGCCATGGTGGCCCTTGCCCTGCAAGGCCTGTACCGGGCCTTTCACCCTAAGGCCGCGCCGCCCCCATACCCGCGGCTTTTTTGGGCGGGCGGGCCGTGTTAAAACTTTTTACAGCTTTTATCGCTGTACTCTATTTGCAGGTTGCGAATGCCCTGCCCCTCATACAATACAAGGGCTGCGTCGCCGCACAGGTGGCTGATGAGGGGCAGCAGCTTTGCCTGCGTGCCAAATTCCACGCTTTTAACCCTTACCGCCCCGTTGGGGTGGGTAAAATTTTTCGGCTTGGGGTCGATATTAAAATAGGTCATCATAAACGGAATTTGTATTTCATCGGGGAAGGCGCATTTGAAGCGCAGCTTTCTCCCCTCGGTATCGTTTCGGCGGGAATTTACCCCGAAGCAGGCCTGCCCATGCCCGGCCAAAAAACGTACTTCCTCGTTTAAATTGGCCTTGTCGTTTTCAATGGCGGCCCCGCAAAGGCCTTCGGGGCTGTTTTCCCAGCCGTCCATACGGTCGGCAAATTTCCCCTTGCCCAGCAGGCGCAGCAGTTTTTTGGCGGCGGGCATGCCGGTGCCGGCCATTAGCTCAATATACGCCCCCTGAGAAAAATAAATAAGCGCATTGTAGGGGTTTTGGCGCTGCCGTATTCCACCCGGTACCCTTGCTCAGTGTAGTGGCGCACCGCCTCCTCCAAATTTTTGACTTTGTAAATTACATGGCTAAGCCTCATTGGTTCCTCCTTGCCGCCGCACCGGCAGCCCGTTTTTTTGCTGGTTAGCATACGCTAATAGTATAGCAGCTTTTGCCGGTTTGCAACTGTTTTTCGCCGCCGCCCAAATTGCCCGCAAAAAATGCCGCCGGGCCAGGGCGGCTTTTTTCTCAAAATTAAAACCACCCGCTGGGCGGGGCGGGCC